>JAOARE010000031.1 GCA_025210695.1 Rickettsiales bacterium | reverse complement strand
AGAAATGGTAATGCCAGGAGATAACGTAAACTTAAAAGTTGAATTAATATCTCCTATCGCAATGGATGAAGGCTTAAGATTTGCTATTCGTGAAGGTGGTCGCACTGTTGGTGCTGGCGTTGTTGCTAAAATTTTAAAATAAATATTGGGGTTGTTAAAAACGATGAACAATCAAAAAATTATAATTAGATTAAAAGCGTTTGATCACGAGTTGCTCGATAAGGCTACTAAAGAGATAGTTGCTACGGTTAATAGAACTGGCGCTGAAATAAGTGGTCCGATACCATTGCCAAGAAGAATTAAAAGGTTTACAGTAAATCGTTCGCCGCACATTGATAAGAAGTCTCGTGAGCAATTTGAAATACGGACTTATATGCGTTTAGTTATAATAAGTTATTCTACTTCCCAAACTGTTGAGTCTCTTATGAAGGTTGATCTTGCAGCTGGGGTAGGTGTAGAAATCAAGCTAGTTGGAGATCAGTAATGAGAACGGGTTTAATTGCAAAAAAAATGGGTATGACAACCATCTATGATGAGGGTGGAGCAGTAACTGCTGTTACTTTATTGAAGGTTGAAGATTGTCAAGTTGTGCAAGTTCTGAATCACGATGTTGCGGGTTATTCTGCGTTACAGGTTGGCACAGGTGCGGTAAAGCTCAAAAACTTAACTAATCCTTTAAAAGGTCATTTTGCAAAAAATAGTGTTGCTCCTAAACGAAAATTAGTGGAGTTTAGAGTAGATGAACAAGATGTAGTAGGTGCAGGTTCTAATTTAACAGCGGGGCATTTTGTTGTTGGTCAGTTTGTTGATGTGACTGGAACTAGTATTGGTAAAGGTTTTTCTGGTTGGATGAAAAGGTGGAATTTTCGTGGTTTGAAAGCAAGTCATGGTGTTTCTATAGCTCATCGTTCTGGTGGTTCGTCTGGTCAGTGTCAAGATCCTGGTAAGGTAGCGAAAGGTAAGAAAATGCCTGGGCAAATGGGATCTAAAAGAGTTACAGCTCAAAATTTAAAAGTTATGTTTGTTGATCAAGAGAAAAATTTAATCGGTATTAAGGGTGCCGTGCCTGGACATAAGGACAATTATGTGTTAATTAAAGATGCAGTAAAAAAAGCTTTACCAAAGGCTGCACCACGTCCTACCTTGGTTCAAGGTTAAATGAAAATTGAGAATAATGATGGAGAGTGGCTCAATGAAAGTTGCAGTTAGAAATTTAGATAATCAAGTGGTAGGCGAAGTATCTCTGAAAGAAGACATTTATGGTCAGGCAATTAGGTCTGATATATTGCATAGTGTAGTTAATTGGCAGAGATCAAGAAAGCAAAGTGGTACCCATAAGACAAAAGGTTTGAGTGAGGTTTCGGGGACTGGCAAAAAGCCTTATAAGCAGAAAGGTACAGGTAATGCTCGCCTAGGAACTTTACGAGCTCCTCAATGCAAGGGTGGAGCAGTGATTTTTGGGCCTGTAGTTCGTTCGCATGAAACTAATTTGCCTAAAAAAGTTAGAAAGTTAGGTTTAAAAATAGCATTGTCTAGTAAGTTAGCTGATAAGAAGTTGATAGTTTTGGATCGTGCTGTGTTGAGTGAGCCAAAAACATCTTTGTTGAATGTTAAGTTAAATAATTTTGCTTGTAAGTCAATTTTATTAATTGATGGAAAAATGACGGACCGAAATTTTATGAGGGCAGCAGATAATTTAATGAATATTGATATTTTGCCAACTATTGGTGCGAATGTTTATGATATTTTAAAGCATGATGTAGTAATATTAACTACGGAAGCATTAAGCGCTTTGGAGGAAAGGTTACAGTAATGACTACGATAAATGCAGATTATTATGATATTATTAAAAAACCTATAATTACTGAAAAAGCTGCGGCTGTTACGGAATTAGGTAAGTTTTCTTTTGAGGTTTCTCCTTTCGCTAATAAGAACAAGGTTAAAAAAGCTGTTGAGGCTATATTTAATGTTCAGGTTTTGCAAGTGAATATGTCTAATCTTAAAGGAAAAAGAAAAATGTTCAAAGGCCGTGAAGGGTTTAGAAAAGGGCAAAAAAAAGCTGTTGTCACTTTGAAGCAGGGCCAAACAATAGATTTTACATCAGGGGTATAGAATGTCTTTAAAAACGTTTAATCCAGTAACGCCATCACTTCGTGGGACTATTATAGTTGATCGTTCTAAGTTGTGGAAAGGTAAGCCATTAAAAACTTTAACTGTAGGTAAGAATTCTACTGGTGGAAGAAATAACCAAGGTAGAATTACATCTTGGCATAAGGGTGGCGGTCATAAACAAAAATATCGTATTGTTGATTTTAGGCGTAATAAAATTGATGTGGAAGCGAGTATAGAGAGAATCGAGTATGACCCAAATCGTACAGCTTTCATTGCCTTAATTAAATACGTAGACGGAGAAATGTCTTATATCATAGCCCCTCAAAAACTAGTTGTTGGTGATAAGGTTGTTTCTGGTGTGAATGTTGATATTAAAATAGGAAATGCTTTGCCATTAAAAAGCATTCCAATTGGAACTATTGTTCATAATATAGAAATGAAGCCTGGCAAAGGTGCTCAGATTGCGAGATCAGCTGGTTGTTATGCTCAGCTAGTTGGTAAAGATGTTGGTTATGCTCAATTAAGGCTTCGCTCAGGTGAGTTAAGGGTTGTTTCTATCGATTGTATGGCTACTATTGGTGTGGTTTCTAACTCTGACCAGCAGAATATAATGATAGGTAAGGCTGGTAGAAATAGATGGCTTGGTAGGAGGCCTGTTGTTCGTGGTGTGGCGATGAATCCTATTGATCACCCACATGGTGGTGGTGAAGGTAGAACTTCAGGAGGGAGGCATCCATGTACTCCTTGGGGTAAATCAACTAAGGGTAAAAAGACTCGTAGGAATAAGTTGACGTCTAAGTTTATTCTTAGATCTAGACGTTCAGAGAAAGGTAGAAAGTAGGTAAGTTATATGGCTAGATCAGTTTGGAAAGGACCGTTTGTTGATGGTTTTCTTATAAAAAAAGCAACTAAAATCCTTACTAGTGGCAAACGTGAGGTGATAAAAATTTGGTCAAGAAGATCAACGATTATTCCAATGTTTGTTGGTTTAACGTTCATGGTCTATAATGGTAAAAAACACATACCTGTAACTGTTCGTGAAGAAATGGTTGGTCATAAATTTGGTGAATTTTCACCAACAAGGCTTTTTAATGGCCATAGTGGCGATAAAAAATCTAAGAAATAGTGGTGGTTATGAAAGCAGAAAAAAATTTAAATATGGCTAATACATCTAGCGCAATGTCAAATAACCTAAGAGTAAGTCCACGTAAGTTAGGATTAGTGGCTGGGTTAATTAGAAATTTACATGTCAGTAATGCATTAATGCAGTTATCTTTTTCTAAGAAAAGAATAGCAAAAGATGTTTTAAAGTGTTTGCAGTCTGCTGTAGCAAATGCAGAAAACAATCATAATTTAGATATTGATAATTTGTTTGTTGCGGAAGTTTTAGTTGGTAAGGCGATAGTAATGAAACGTTTTAGAGCGAGAGCAAGAGGTAGAGGTTTTAGAATTGAAAAGCCTTTTAGTAACCTATCAATTAAATTAATTGAAGTTAAGGAGAGTTAACTCATGGGTCAGAAAGTAAATGCTATTGGGCTACGAATTGGCGTTAATCAGCAAACAGAATCTGTTTGGTATGCAAATAAAGAATACGCAGCTCAGCTTCATGAAGATTTAAAAATTAGAGCTTATATTAGGAAGGCTCTGGAGCAAGCTTCTATTGCTAGAGTAGAAATTGAGCGCTTGGTTAAAAAATTAGTTATAACAATTCATACAGCTAAGCCTGGCGTTGTAATAGGTCGTAAAGGCGCTGATATTGAAAAGATAAAAGCTCATTTAACTAAACTTTCTAGCTGTGAAATACATCTTAATATTGTTGAAGTGAGGAGGCCAGAGTCTAATGCGATTTTAATTGCTGAGTCAATAGCTCAACAATTAGAAAAGCGTGTGTCTTTTAGGCGTGCAATGAAAAAGTCGATGCAGTCAGCTCTGAGATTTGGTGCTTTGGGTATCAGAGTTAATTGTGCTGGTCGTCTTGGAGGAGCGGAGATTGCTAGAACGGAATGGTATCGTGAAGGTAGGGTTCCTCTTCATACTTTAAGAGCTAATATAGAATATGGAGTAGCTAGAGCTAATACCACTTATGGTGTGATTGGTGTTAAGGTGTGGGTATATAAAGGTGATTCAGTTAAAAAAGAATCAGTAGATAGTAAACGTATTTAATTTTAAAAAGGTTTTAACATATGTTAAGTCCCAAGAAAACAAAGTTTCGTAAAGCTCATAAAGGCAGAATTCATGGATTTGCTAAAGCTGGTGTTAGTTTAGCTTTTGGTAGTTATGGATTAAAGGCGTTAGAGCCTGAAAGAATAACAGCAAGACAAATTGAGGCAACTAGAAGGGTTATTACTCGTTTTATCAAGCGTCAAGGGAAATTATGGATAAAGATTTTTCCAGACCTTCCTGTGTCATCTAAACCAGCTGAAGTCCGTATGGGTAAAGGTAAAGGTGCTCCAGAATATTGGGCATGTAGAGTAAAGCCAGGTAAGGTCCTTTTTGAGTTAGATGGTGTTCCTGAAGACATTGCTAGAGCTGCCTTTGAAAAAGCTGGTGCAAAATTACCCATTAAAACAAGATTTGTTAAGCGTGTATGGAGTTAAGCGATGAAGAGTGCTGAATTAAAAGGTAAAACCGTAGATGAACTAACAGTTCTACTTGCTAATAGTAAGAAAGAGTTATTCAATTTGCGCTTTCAAAAAACTAACGGAACTTTAAGCAATACATCTAGAGTGTCAGTTGTTAAAAAGTCCGTTGCTAGAATTAAAACATTGATAAATATAATGTCTTCTTCAAATGGAGGAAGTGATGCCTAAGAAAATATTACAGGGGATAGTTGTAAGTAATAAAGCAGAACAAACAGTATCTGTAAAAGTGGAGAGAAGGTATTCTCATCCTAAATATGGTAAAACGGTTAGTGTATTTAAAAAATATGCAGCTCATGATCCAGAAAATCGTTATGTTGAGGGTGATACAGTGAAAATTATTGAGTCTACTCCAGTTTCAAAAACAAAAAAATGGCATGTGGTTTATGCCTAATTTATAATTAGGGAAGAGGAAAAGTTATGATTCAGATGCAAACAAGGCTAGAAGTAGCTGATAATTCTGGTGCAAAGCAAGTGCAGTGTATTAAAGTTTTAGGTGGGTCACATAGAATGATTGCTAGTATTGGTGATGTTATAGTTGTGTCAGTCAAGTCTGCCGTTCCTAGAGGAAAAGTAAAGAAGGGTGAGAAGTATAGAGCTGTTATTGTGAGAATTGCTAAAGAAGTGCGTCGCAGTGATGGCAGCTATGTTAAGTTTGACTCAAACGCTGTTGTATTGATTAATAAACAGGGAGAATCTATAGGTACTCGTGTTTTTGGGCCAGTGAGTAGAGAGTTGCGTAATAAAAATTTTAGTAAAATTATTTCTTTAGCCCCAGAGGTATTATAATAATGGTGAAGTCAATGGTAAAACAAAAATTAAGAAAAGGTGATCCAGTTATAGTAATCACAGGCAAGGATAGAGGGAAAACAGGTGAAATATTAAAAATGTTTCCTTCCGAGGGCCGTGCATTAGTTTCGGGTGTTAATATTATAACTAAGCATCAGAAGCCAACTAGAACAGAGTCTGGTGGAATTGTAAAGAAAGAAGCTAAGATTAGAATTTCTAATATTGCTTATTTGGATCCTATAAATAAAGTAGCTACCAAGCTATCTTTTAAAATTCTAGAAGATGGGACGAAGGTAAGAGTGGCTAAGAAATCTGGTGAAGTGCTAGAAACTAAATAAATCTATCGTGGTGATAGAATAGATTAACTTTAGGAGATAATTCTAAAAACTATAAAAGTTTTATCAAAACTTTAAGAGGAAAACAGATGGATCGTTTTGATGTACTGTATAAAGATACAGTTATAAAAAAGTTACAAGCTGAGTTTAACTATAAAAACAAAATGGAAATTCCCAAAATTTCTAAAATTTGTATTAATATGGGTGTAGGCGAAGCTGTAAAGGATAGTAAAATTATAAACAATGCTATTAATGATCTGACATTAATATCAGGTCAGAAGCCAGTAATTTGTAAGGCTAAAAAAGCAAATGCAGCTTTTAAAACTAGAGTTGAGATGCCAATTGGTTGTAAAGTTACAATTCGTGGAAAAAGAATGTATGAATTCTTAGAGCGTTTAATTTTAATAGCTTTACCTAGATGTAGAGACTTAAGGCCTTTCACGATTAAAAACTGTGATGGTAGAGGAAACTTTTCATTTGGTGTGAAAGAGCAAATAGTTTTTACCGAAATAAATTATGATAAAATAGATGTCATTCGAGGGATGGATATAAGTATTGTAACAACAGCAAAGACAGATTTAGAAGCAAAGGCATTGCTTTCTGCTATGCATTTTCCGTTTAATTAACTTTGATTTAGGTATTTAATAATATGGCAAAAGTAAGTTCGATTGATAAAAATAAAAAAAGAACAGCTAAGGCATTTAGTTCTATAAAAAAAAGATCTATGTTAAAGGATATTATTTATAGTAAAGATCTGCCTATGGAAGAAAGATTTGCTGCTGTACAGAAATTATCTAAGTTACCAAGAAATAGTTCGTTGGTAAGGGTTAGAAGAAGGTGTGCAGTAACTGGTAGGCCAAGAGGTAATTACCGCTTTTTTGGGCTTTGTAGAAATATGTTGCGAGAGCTTGCTGCATCTGGTAAATTGCCTGGTGTAATAAAATCAAGTTGGTAGTAGGAGAGTATAAATTATGAGCAATAGTGATCCTTTAGCGGATATGTTAACTAGAATAAGAAATGGACAATCAGCTCACTTAGCTTATGTCCAAGCGCCTTATTCTCAATTACATGAAGCAGTGTTGTTAGTTTTAAAAGAAGAAGGATTTATTTCTTCCTTTTCAAGGGAAGAGATACGTAGTAACGTATCAGTATTAAATATTAAGTTGAAGTATTTTGAGAATTCTGGAGTTATTAAAACAATAACAAAAATATCTAAGCCTGGAAAAAGAATTTATTATTCGACTAAAGATTTAAAAGAAAAAAAATTCTGTAATGGTCTTGGGGTAGCAGTTATCTCAACTCCTAAAGGCGTTATTTCAGACAAAAATGCAATCCACCATAATGTTGGTGGTGAAGTGTTATGTACAGTATTCTAAGGGGAAGTTAATATGTCGCGTATTGGAAAACAACCAGTTATGGTTCCTGCTGAAGTTGCAGTAGAATTATCTGATGACTCTGTTGTAGTAAACGGTAAACTTGGTCGTTTAAGTTATGCATTTAATCGTAATGTGATTGTTGAATATAATAAAACGGAAGGAAAAATTATAGTTTCTCCTAAGGGACAGGATAAAAAAGATAGGTCAATGTGGGGATTGT
Source organism: Rickettsiales bacterium (assembly GCA_025210695.1). Taxonomy (NCBI): domain Bacteria; kingdom Pseudomonadati; phylum Pseudomonadota; class Alphaproteobacteria; order Rickettsiales; species Rickettsiales bacterium. The sequence goes on along the minus strand of JAOARE010000031.1, from coordinate 26,988 downwards.
CTCGTACATTAATCAATAATATGATTATAGGTGTTTCTAAGGGGTTTTCTAAAACACTAGAAATAAATGGAGTAGGTTATAAAGCTGCAGTTAGTGGAAATATTCTTACAATATATTTAGGTTATAGTCATGATATAAAATATATAATTCCAAAAGGAATAGAAATAAAATGCCCTAAGCCAACTCAGATTGATATCTTTGGTTTTGATAAGCAGTTAGTTGGTGAAGTTTCTGCTTTAATAAGAGGCTTAAGAAAACCTGAGCCATATAAAGGTAAGGGTGTTAAGTATAGTGACGAAGTTATTGTTCGTAAAGTTGGGAAGAAAAAATAGGTAAATACTATGAGTAGTCGTTTAGATAAAAATTCACGTAAAATTAGATTATCTAGTCGTGTAAGATATAAATTAAGAAAAAGACGTAATGATAGAGCGAGATTAAGCGTTTTTTGTTCTAATGGACATGTATATGCTCAGATTATAGATGATTCAAAAGGTGTTACATTAGCGGCAGCGTCTACAAGAAGTGTTGAGTTGAAAGATTTGGTAAAAAAGTCTACTGTTGAGTCTGCCGCTAAAGTTGGTCGGCTTATTGCGCAAAAAGCTCAGAAAGCTGGAGTTAAGGATGTAGTTTTTGATCGTGGTGACAAACTTTACCATGGTAAAGTTCAGGCTTTAGCTGACGCAGCAAGAGAAGTATTATCATTTTAATATAAGGTAAAGGATAGCATAGTGGCACGTAATAATGAAAATTCAAGCAATGAATCTGAAAATAAAGAAGTGTTAGTTTCAGTAAAAAGAGTTGCTAAAGTTGTAAAAGGTGGTAGAAGATTCGGTTTCTCAGTAGTGATTGTGGCTGGTGATGGCAAAGGAAGAGTTGGATACGGTTTGGGTAAAGCAAAAGAAGTTATGGAAGCTAGGACAAAAGCTTCTCAGGCAGCTAAAAAGGATATGATAAAAGTACATTTAAAAGAAAATCGTACAATTCATCATGATGTAGTAGGGCAATATGGCGCTGGTAAAGTTATCTTAAGATCTGCTCCAGCTGGTACTGGTATTATTGCAGGTGGAGCAATGCGTGCTGTTTTTGAAATGTTAGGGTTGCATGATGTTGTAGCTAAATCTTTAGGTTCTTCTAATGTTCATAATATGGTTGGCGCTACATTTGATGCTCTTAGTAAATTAGCTTCACCAAAGCAAGTGGCTGAAAGACGCCATAAAAAAGTTGGTGAAATATATGGTAGTCGTAAGGTTAAAGAATAAGCTTAATAATATTAATTTTAATAAGTTCTAGAAGGTAAAGGCATGGTTAAAAAAGAAACCGAGCGTAAGAAAAAGTTTGTTACTGTGACACAGATTGGTAGTTCAATAGGTAGAGAAAAGTCTCAACGCAAAACTTTAATTGGTTTAGGCTTGAATAAAATAGGTCGTTCTCGTACCTTATTTGAAACCTCAGATGTGATGGGAATGGTAGCTAAAGTGAAACATCTGATTAAAGTAGAGCATTCATAAGAGTTGGTAAAAAATATGAGATTAAATACATTACTTGCACAGTCTGGTGCTAAAAAAAATCCTAAACGTATCGGTCGTGGTATTGGTTCTGGGGCTGGTAAAACTTCTGGAAAAGGGCATAAAGGTCAAAGAGCAAGATCTGGGGTAGCTGTTAAAGGTTTTGAGGGTGGTCAAATGCCTGTATATAGAAGGCTTCCTAAAAGAGGATTTAATTCTATAAATAAATTAGAATTTAATGTAATTAATTTAGGTGACTTGGATCAATTTATTAAATCGGGAAGAATTAGTAAAGATAGAATTACTAAAGAGATGCTGGTGGATCTTAATATAATAAAGAAATATAATATGCCTTTAAAATTATTAGCTAAGGGGGAATTTAATTATCCAACTACTATTGAGGTTGATTTTGCTTCTGTTAAAGCAATTGAGATTGTAAATAAAAGTGGTGGTAAAGTAGTGTTTCCATCAGAAGAGCAAGAGCTTTAATTCTACGGTCTTTAAAAATATATAGTGATTTTTGACACTTATATAAAACTTTATAATATAGATAATACTTACCTGGTTGAGATATGTTAGATAAAACGGATGAGTTAAAAAATAGAATAATTTATACTTTGATCGCTTTAGTAGTATTTCGATTAGGGTCATTCATACCTGTTCCCGGGATTAATTCTTTGGTATTACAAGAATTAGCGCAGCAAAACGCTGGTGGTGTTTTGGGAATGTTTAATATGCTTTCTGGTGGATCGTTAGGGAGAATGTCTATTTTTGCATTGTCTATTACTCCATATATCACTGCTTCTATTATCATTCAAATTATGTCTGTTGTTTATAAGCCTCTAGAAATGCTAAAAAAAGAGGGAGAGTCTGGTAAAAAGAAAGTAAATCAATATACTCGATATGCAACAGTACTGTTGTCTTTATTTCAAGCTTTTGGGATAGCAGTTGGTTTGGAGTCGATGAATACTGCAGCTGGAGCAGCTGTAACAGATCCAGGTTTGTTTTTTAGGATTATTGCGGTAACTACTTTGGCTGGTGGAACTTGTTTTTTAATGTGGTTAGGTGAGCAAATTACAGCTCGGGGTATAGGTAATGGAACTTCTTTGATTATATTTTCAGGGATAGTTGCGGGTCTACCAAGTGCATTAGCAGCAATATTTGATTTAGGTCGAACAGGAGCATTATCAATATTTGTTATAATGATAATATTATCTATTAGTATTGCTTTAATTGGTTTAATTGTTTTTGTTGAAAGATCACAACGCAGAATACCTGTTCAATATCCACGTCGTCAGGTTGGAAATAAAATTTATGAAGGTGATAATAGTCATATACCAATTAAGATTAATACAGCAGGGGTAATACCACCAATATTTGCAAGTTCTTTACTATTATTTCCTTTAACAATAGCAAATTTTAGTCAGGATAGTTCTGAAGAGGTTGGGATTTTAGATACAATAATTTTATATTTAGGGCATGGTAAGCCTTTATATTTAGTTTTATATGTGTTGTTAATAGTATTTTTCTCGTTTTTTTATACAGCAATTATTTTTAACCCTGAAGAAACCGCAGAAAATCTTAAGAAATATGGTGGTTTTATACCTGGAAGACGCCCTGGGAATAACACTTCTTCTTATTTTGATTATATATTAACCAGAATAACAGTTATAGGGGCCGCATATTTATCTTTGATTTGTGTTTTACCAGAGTTATTGATATCAAAATATTCAGTTCCTTTTTATTTAGGAGGAACTAGTATATTGATTGTAGTGAATGTGGTTATGGATACAGTAAATCAGGTTCAAACTCATTTATTTGCTAAGCAATATCAAGGGTTACTTAAAAAGTCTAATAAAGGACGGAAATAATGCTAAAGAACGTTGTTTTATTAGGTCCACCAGGTTGTGGAAAAGGAACGCAGGCAGCTTTACTTGAAGAGAAAAACAAATATGTAAAAGTTTCTACAGGAGACTTACTAAGAAAAATAGCTAAGCAAGAAAATGCATTAGCTAAAAATATTGCGTCTACTCTTAGTCAAGGGGGATTAGTCTCCGATGAGATAGTCAATGAGTTGATTGAACAGTTTTATAACAACAATAAGGATGTTCCTGGAGTTATACTTGATGGTTATCCTAGAAATGTTAAACAGGCACAGTCTTTAGAAGTTATTCTAAAACAGTATAAGTCTGTGGTAGATGTGGTATTTTATTTTGATTTGGATGAAGAGGTTCTGGTAAAGAGGATTACAGGAAGATATATATGTAATGATTGTGGAGAGATTTATAACAAATTTTTTTCAAATGATGTTACAATAAATAAATGTGGTAAATGTCATTCCAGTAATTTTAGTCAAAGATCAGATGATTCTGAAGAAGTAGTAAAGGAGAGGTTGAAGATTTATAATAGATCTACAGCTCCATTATTAGAGTACTATAAGAGCAAATTGATAAGAATTGATGCTGAGCAATCTGTTGATTCGATATCAAAAAGAATAGTAGAATATTTAAATTAAAGTAGTTTTTGTTATAATATCTTGTAATTTTTATACAAAATTTCTATAAATTCTAATAGAAGTCTTGACTAAAATAAAAAAGAAATTATTATACAAGTCTTTACTTTTAAAATTATTAATTCTCATTGGGAGATAAATTTGTGGTTCGTGTAGCAGGCGTAAATATACCTGATAATAAAAGGTTGGTTATAGCGTTAACTTATGTATATGGCGTTGGTCATTCAACGGCTTCTGATATCTGTAAAAAACTTGGTATACAAGAAGATATCAGGGCATCAATATTAGATGACAATCAAATTGTTAGATTGCGTGAAATTCTGGATAAAGAATATGTAGTTGAAAGTGAACGCAGACGTATTGTAATGAATAATATTAAAACTAAGATGGATTTAGGTTCTTATGAAGGTATTCGTCATCGTAGAGGTCTTCCCGTTAGAGGGCAGCGTACTAGAACGAACTCAAGAACTAGAAAAGGTAAAGCTAAAACTGTAGCTAATAAAAAGAAATAAGGTAGATAATGTCTAAGTCTAAAAATGATACTAAGAGCATAAAAAAGAAAGCTAGAAAAAATATTGTAGTTGGAGTTGCTCATATTAAGGCTACTTTTAATAACACAATTATCGCAATCTCAGATTTGCGTGGAAATGTTATTTCGTGGTCATCAGCAGGTATGCATGGTTTTACGGGAGCTAAGAAATCTACTCCTCATGCTGCTCAACTTATTGCTGATCATGCAGCTGGTATAGCTAAAGAACATGGTTTAAAAACAATATCAGTGAGGGTTACAGGCCCTGGAAATGGAAGAGAGGCAGCTTTGAAAGCTTTGGGAGGGCATTTTTCTATAGCTTCAATTAAAGATATAACTCCTGTTGCTCATAACGGATGTAGACCGCCTAAGCGCAGAAGAGTATAATTACAATAACAATTAATTTAGTGATTTTTTGAGGAAACCTAATATGGTGCAATTGTCTAAAAACTGGAATGAGTTAATCAAGCCTTCAAAATTAATGGTAAATTTGAATAGTCCAAATTTAGCTGAAATCTTAATAGAACCTTTAGAACCAGGTTTTGGGTTAACTTTAGGAAATGCCTTAAGAAGAGTTTTGCTTTCATCTCTACAAGGTGCAGCAATTACATCTATTCAAATTGAAGGTGTTGTCCATGAGTTTTCTTCTATTGCTGGTGTTAAAGAAGATGTAACAGATGTCGTGTTGAATTTTAAAGGCGTTACAGTTCATATGGAAGCTTCTGAGCGTAAGAAACTTTCGCTAAATGCGGTTGGGCCATGTGTTGTAACTGCGGGTATGATTGAAACTGGAGCTGATGTCACGATTCTAAACCCAGATCATGTAATCTGTACTCTTGCAGATGGAGCTAATTTGGATGTTGAAATAACTTGTGAAACAGGTAATGGGTATGTTCCTGCAAGCCAAATGAGGAGTGACGATGATCCTATCGGTTTAATTCCAATAGATGCTTTGTTTAGTCCTATTAAAAAAGCGTTTTATAAAGTTGAAAATACTCGTGTTGGTCAAGTTACAGATTATGATAAATTAATCTTAACTGTTGAGACAAATGGAGTTGTTACTCCTGAGTTAGCAGTGGGCTTGGCAGCTAGAATTTTACAAGATCAGTTGCAACTGTTTATTGCTTTTGAAGAAGTTGTAGAAGAGAAAAGTTCTGATATTGAAGAACTAAAATTTGATCCAAATTTATTGCGCAAAGTAGATGAATTAGAGCTTTCTGTTAGATCACAAAATTGCTTAAAGAATGATAATATTGTTTATATTGGGGATTTGGTGATTAAAACAGAAGGTGAGATGCTTAAGACTCCTAATTTTGGTCGTAAGTCTCTCAATGAAATAAAAGAAGTATTATCAACAATGAGTTTAACCTTTGGTATGGCAATCCCTGAGTGGCCGCCAGAAAAAATTGAAGAGTTAGCTAAAAAATATGAAAATCCTTATTAAAAAGATATTTAGGTTATGAGACACGGTATTAAAAGTAAAAAATTAAATAGAACAAGTAGCCATCGTAAAGCTATGCTTTCTAACATGGCTGTTGCTTTAGTTCTTCATGAGCAAATAACAACTACTTTGCCTAAGGCAAAATATTTACGTCCAGCAGTAGAAAGATTAATAACTCTAGCTAAGAAGGGCGATTTGATGTCTAGAAGGAAACTTCATTCCTTGTTAAGATCAGATATAGCTGTGGCTAAGTTAATAGATGTAATGGCTGCTAGGTATTCATCAAGATCCGGTGGGTATTTAAGAATTATGAAAGCTGGATTCAGATATGGAGATATGGCGCCTTTAGCAGTTATAGAGTTTGTTGATCGTGATATTGATGCTAAAGGTAAGGATTATGGTCAGCTAAATATAAAAGATATTGTAGCAAAAGAAGAACCGAAAGTTAACTCAAAGAAAGTTGTTAAAACTGTAAAAAATGTTGAAGAAAAAGCTAAGGCTTCATAAGCATATTTACTGCAAATTGTCATATAAAAAAAGGCCTATTGAAGGCCTTTTTTTATATCTAAAGAAAGTTATTTAACAGCAATGAAAGTTAGAATTTCAAAACTAGCACTGTATAAATTATCTTCTGTGCAGAAATCATTAATATAATTTTTACGAAATTTCTTCCAGAATTCTTTTCCAACATATTTTTTATTTCTATTAAGCATTATATTGGTTTCTCCCATGTTGCGTAGATCATATAGAAGTTCTAGTGGATTAGAGTAATGAATTTCTACATGATCTTTATCAATAACTGGCATATTAAATTTAGCTCTTTGGAGAAGAGAACCAAGTTGTTTAAGTTCTATTAATGGCATCATTCTAGGGCTGATTCCACCACAATGTTCAATCTCAGTTTTTGCTAGCGTTGCACGTAATTCTGGTAGTGTCTTTTCTCCAAGCATTGAAGCTATTAAGATGCCATTAGGTTTTAAGCTATTTCTAAGTTGTATAAGGCAGCCTGGCAGATCATTCACTTTATGAAGGTTTAATAAGCTAATAATAAGATCGAACTTCTCATTCGCAAAGGGCAAATTTTCTTCGTCTACTATAATTTGTATGTTATTACTATTAGAATTATTGAAAAATAGTTCAGTTTCTATTACTCTTTCTATTTTATGTTGGTAGATCAAATCAGTGGAAAGAGGGTAATCTCTCTGTCCTAGATATAATGTGGATGTAAAGTCTTTAGTTGTTTCATTTAATCTTTCTTGAATGTCTTCTAGTGAACGCTTGATGAGAAAGTCAGCTTTGTTTAATCTTGCATTAGATCTCTTTTGTAATAGTAGATTACGGTCAAAAATTAAAATATCTTGTGACATTATATATGACTTATATTCATCGTTTTATTGCCTGTCTTGTAGTTTTGCTACTAACTTTATCTATAATTCATTACAACAATTTAGACCTTAAATTTCAATCATTATTTTTTTATCCTGAAAGTAAGCTTTGGTTAGTTGCTAGAGATAATATGATTTTAAAATTCTTTTTCTACAAGTTACCTAAATATATTATTGCTATTTACGGAGTTTTTATGATTTTATGGCTAATTAAATTAAGGTATTATAAGGAAAGTATCGAATTACAAAAAAAATTATTGTTTTTAATATTAATATTAATATTTACTCCTCTAACTGTTGCTATATTAAAACATTATAGTCCTATTTACTGTCCTAATTTTATTGAAGAATTTGGTGGTGAGAAATTATATATTTCGCCATTTGATATGTTTAATGGGGCAATATTTTTTAATCATACAGGTAAATGTTTTCCTGCTGGGCATGCTTCTGGTGGTTTCGCGTTAATATCTTTATATTTTGTTATGCCAAGTAAAGTATTAAAAATATGGTCTTTGTTGTTTAGTTTATCTTTAGGGTGGATTATGGGGATATATCAAATTGCTAAAGGCACTCATTATTTAAGTGACACTATTGTAACTTTAGCTATTGCTTATTTACTATGTATAACTCTGCAGCAAGTATTATTAGTTAGGAATAAAAATAATACTAGAGAGTAGTTTTTTTTATAATACCTTGGGTTTGTATAGGATTATCAAAGTGTTTAATAAAGAAAAATTTTGTAAGTTTAGGGTTTTGTTTATTTTCGCGAACAAACTCTTGTTTGAACCCACATTTTTTATAAAATTCTGCTGCTTGGAATCCGTTAGTAACTAGATTTATATTGTTATAGCCTTTGTTTTTAAAACTTTCTTCAAGGTTGTTAAGTAATTTTCTTCCTATATTTTTACTACGATATTTAGGTTTAACCCAAAGGTCATCCACGTAAATCTCTGCATATGCAGTATAAGCAGAAAGAACAGCGATAGTTTTATTATCACTATTTTTAGCGATGATATAGAGTGGTTTATAATTACATATAACTCCACTGCCATACTCATCTTTAATATGGCCTTGATAAACCATTCTCTTGGTAGAGGAGGGTATTTTCTCTAAAAGCTCTAATTTAAAATTATCTGTTTTGATACCTTTAATGGTTATAGAGAGTGCTATAGATTATTATAGGACTCTACATATATTATTGTTTTATGCGTCCAAATTTTTAACAAACATTGCATTACCTTGAATAAAGTTTTTTCTTGGTTCAACAGCATCCCCCATTAAAGTTGAGAAAACTTCTTCAGCTTCACCTATGTGATGTACTTTAACTTGAAGTAATGTACGTCTTTCTGGGTCTAAAGTTGTTTCTCTTAATTGGTCGGCATTCATTTCTCCTAAACCTTTAAAGCGTTGTATATATAAACCTTTTCTAGCTTGTTCTAAGCTGTTATTTAAAAGTTCACTAGGAGTAGATACAGGGAGTGGCTCTGCTTGCTTAAATTGCATCATGCTATCATCAAAATAATCTGCTATTTCTTTAGCTAGTTTATTAAGAGTGATAATCTCAGCTAATCCTATTAAAGCTTTATCAACTACAAATTTTTCTACTAAACCACGCATACGTTTTTCAAAAACACACTTATTTTCATCAAGTATAGCTGACCAAATTATTCTATCTTTGAGATGGTATTGATTTAGTTTGTTAACTACATTGTCAGTTGTGGTTTTTAAGATGGCATTATTGTCAAATATATCTTGATTAAATAATCCTCCTAATGCTCCAAATTGAAATACTTCATTGGGTAATTTATTTCCTAATGTCTGAATAATATGAGTGAATTTATCGCATTTATCTAGTAATTCACGAAGTGTTTCTGGAGTTAAGGTATTATTATTACCATATGTGAGAATTGTATTTTCTACTACTATATTGGTTAAATAATCTTGAAGTGTTTTTTCATCTTTAAGATAAGCTTCATGATTGCCTTTTTTTACTTTATATAAAGGAGGTTGGGCAATGTATAAATATCCACGTTCAACAATCTCACGCATTTGTCGATAGAAAAAAGTAAGTAATAATGTACGAATATGAGAGCCATCAACATCAGCATCTGTCATGATAATAATTTTATGGTAGCGTAGTTTTTCAATGTTAAACTCTTCTTTCCCAATTCCAGTACCTAAAGCGGTTATTAGAGTGCCAATTTCTTGTGAGGCTAACATTCTATCAAATCTAGCTCTTTCAACATTAAGAATCTTGCCTTTTAAAGGAAGGATTGCTTGGGTTACTCTACTGCGTGCTTGTTTAGCAGATCCACCTGCCGAATCTCCCTCTACTAAGAATAATTCACTTAACGTAGGGTCTTTCTCTTGGCAGTCTGCCAATTTCCCAGGTAAGTTACTTATATCTAGAGCACTTTTACGGCGGGTTATTTCTCGAGCTTTGCGCGCAGCTTCTCTAGCATTAGCAGCTTCTATAATTTTTGCACCAATTTTTTTTACTTCATGAGGGTGTTCATCAAACCATTGGTCTAATTTGTCATAAACTAGTCCTTCAACCACAGCTCTAACTTCTGAGCTCACTAGCTTATCTTTGGTTTGCGAAGAGAATTTAGGGTCTGGCATTTTTACAGAGAGAATACAGCTCAGTCCTTCCCTGGCGTCATCTCCAGTAAAATGAATTTTTTCTTTTTTTGCGGTAGCTTCTAAATATTTATTAACCACTCTTGTTAATCCGGACTTAAAGCCACTTACGTGTGTTCCTCCGTCTTTTTGGCGTATATTATTAGTAAAACTAAGAATATTTTCATGATAACTATCATTCCATTGTAAAGCTATATCTACTACAATATGATCTTTAGTTCCTAATAGTCCAATGCTTTCATGAACTGCTGTTTTACCTTTATCAATGTAGTGAATAAAAGCTTTAGTTCCACCTTCATAATATAACTCTACTTGGTGAGGGTTATCTTCACGTAAATCAGTAAGAATAATTCTTACTCCTGAATTTAGAAAAGCCAGTTCACGGAAACGATGTTCAAGAGTTGAAAAGTCATAATCGGTTTTTGTAAATGTTTCTTTTGAAGCAGTGAAAGTTACTTTTGTTCCTTTTTTATTAGAATTAGTAGATATTTTTTCTAATGGTCCATCGGCTACACCGTCAGAGAAACTAATAAGGTATTCTGCATTATTTTTCCAAATATTTAATGTTAATTTTGATGATAAGGCATTTACAACGGATACCCCAACGCCATGTAACCCACCAGATACTTTATATGAATTTTGATCAAATTTACCTCCGGCATGAAGTTGAGTCATTATAACTTCAGCTGCTGAGACGCCTTCTTCATGTGTGTCAACTGGAATACCACGCCCGTTATCTTCAACAGAAACAGATCCATCTTGATGTAGAGTTACTAATATTTTATCACAATGTCCAGCTAAGGACTCATCGACAGCATTATCAACAACTTCATAAACCATGTGATGTAGACCGGATCCATCATCAGTATCCCCTATATACATACCAGGTCTTTTTTTTACAGCTTCTAAACCTTTTAGAACTTTTATTGAATCAGCATTATAATTTTGTTCAGCGGTCATATTGTTGTGCCTTTTAATTTGTATTTTTAGTTAAATTAGGTTAATGTACCTAATTAATAACGAGACACATAATAATATGTCTTTTTTATCAATTTCGCAATGAAATTATATATGCAGCATTACATTGGTCATAGAGAAAGGGCTAGAGAAAGATTGATGGACTCAAAGCCAGGATCAATGCAAGATTATGAGCTCTTGGAATTATTGTTATTTATGGCTATTCCACGAAAAGATACTAAGGCTTTAGCTAAGAACCTTATTAATAAATATGGTAGTTTTGCTAAAGTGATTAACGCAGATCATGAATCATTGCTGGAGGTAAAAGGAGTAAGGAAAAATACGCTTGCTTGCTTTAAGCTTATTAAGGAAAGTGTTGTTAGACTTACTAGGGAAGAAGTTATTGATAAACCTATCATTTCTTCCTGGCAGAGTTTGCTTGATTATTGCCGTGCTGTACTAGGGCATCTTAAGAAAGAAGTTTTTCTTATCATTTACTTAAATAATCAGAATGAATTGATTGATGAAGACTTACAAGAATATGGCACTGTTGATCAAGTGAGCGTGTACCCTAGAGAGATTACCAAGAGAGCTTTATTTTTAAATGCATCTGCTATTATTATGGTTCATAATCATCCGGGAGGAAATACTAAGGCTTCTAAAGAAGATATAGAAGTTACACGTCATATCTCCAATGCTCTTGCTCCTTTTAAAATAAAGATACATGATCATATTATCGTTAGCGATAAAAGTTTTTTTAGCTTCAAATCTGAAGGGTTGTTTTGATTTGTTAGAATTTGTTTGTTGTTTTTAATACGCTTCCAATCATTCTATTGGATGAAATTCTTAATCTTCTTACCAAATAGCCAGTTAATTTTTTTTGTAGATCATGTTGATTATAAGGCAATGATTTATTAGATGTTTTATCTAGGTGGTTACATTCACTGCATATTGCTCTATAAGTAAGATCTTCTGTGATATTTATTTTAGCACACATGTTTGGTTGTTTTATTGTCTGATAGTTAAGATATTAATGTTCATACAAGACAAAAGTTAATAATTGGTTAAGATACTAACATTTATTGGTTGTTTTTTGTAAAAAATGAAAGATATTTTTATGTTTATGTATCTAGAATGGGCTGGTATCTTCTGGTGGAGCCAGGCGGAATCGAACCGCCGACCTTTAGAATGCCATCCTAACGCTCTACCAATTGAGCTATGACCCCGGAAGATGGTGTTTGATATTATTGTGGAAAATAATTATTGTCAATAAATAGATTAGATTGCTAAAGTTATATATTTTAAATTTCAAGGCTGTATTATATACTTTCTTGAAAAAACAAAGGAGAACAAATATGGTAAAAATGCCGCATTGGCCTATTCCTATGGGGAGTAAACCAATAGATCTTGGGCTCAATAGAATTAAATCCTTGCTTGAATCTTTAGACAATCCACAATACAAATTACCTCCAGTGATTCATGTTGCAGGCACTAATGGTAAAGGTTCTACAGCAGCTTTTTTAAAATCTATTTTTCAGGCAGCTGGTTATAAAGTTCATACCTATACTTCTCCGCATTTAGTAAGATTTAATGAGCGCATAGGAGTTTATGGGAGTGATATAGATGATGGATTTCTTTATGAAGTTACGGAAGAGTGTAGAGTTGCAGCAGAAAGAATAGATATACATCCTACTTTTTTTGAAGGCACAACCGCTACAGCTCTTCTTGCTTTTAGTAAAAAAGAAGCAGATATATTAATAATGGAAGTGGGGCTTGGTGGAAGATTAGATGCTACTAATGTAATTGATACTCCAGTAATGTCTGTAATTACGAGTGTCTCTTTGGATCACATGGAGTTTTTAGGAAATAATATTATAAGTATTGCTTATGAAAAAGGAGGGATTATTAAGCCTAATTGTCCATGTGTTATAAGTCATCAATATCCTGAAGTTATCAAGGTGTTGCATGGTATAGCAGAAAAGAATAATGCGTTGGTTTATTCTTATGAATATGATTGGATTGTGGAGCCAGATGAAAATGCTATGGTTTATAAGTTTAGGGGAAAAACTATAAAATTACCGATACCAAATTTACAAGGTATTCATCAATTTATAAATGCTGGAATTGCTATTACTGCGGCGTTAAATTTAATATCATTTAATATAACTGATGATCATATTGCTTATGGTGTAACTCATGCCATTATACCAGCAAGATTACAAAGACTAACAGAAGGAAAAATTGTAAGTCAATTGCCACAAACTATACAAATATGGGTAGATGGTGCTCATAATGATGCAGGAGCTAATGTATTGTCTGTATGGTTAGAAGAGCAAGAAAAAATTCCCACTTATATGATTTTTGGTATGACTAGAGGGAGAGATTGTACAAGTTTTTTAAATTTCTTCGTTGGAAAAATTAAGCATTTAGCTGGGGTGTTGATTGAAGCAGAGCCATCTAGTTATAGTGGGGATTTTATAGAAAAAGAATCTGCTAAATTGGGTATCCCATCTTCATCCCATGATTCCATTGACGAGGCTTTATATACGATAATAGAAAAAGAAACAGGTGTTGCTAGAATTATTGTTTGTGGGTCGTTATATTTGGCTGGGGATATTTTAAATAAAAATCAAGGTTTGGCGATAAGATCAAAAGCATAAAACACTTATATATTTAGATGTTAACTATTTTTTCATTATTTAATGAGATCCTTAGATAATTAATATAGCAAGAAAATAATTTAATCTATGGTAGCAATGAAGAACTCGTCAAAAATAAAGAGCGTAATAACTCAGGAACAAGTGAAAGCTCTGTTAAGGATGGCTTATAGCCATAAAGATAACATTTCTGTTTTAAAAGATAAGTTAGAGGAGTATAAAGCTCCAGAAAATAAAATTTTTAAACCAGAGTCTATTGAGATTGCTCTTGAATATATGGAAAAGAATCCTAGCAGGTTTTCTAGAAAGCTATATGAGGTTATTTCTAGTTTATTAAATAATAAAGATATAACTATGAGAAGAAATAAAGAATCTCTTGAAGGTGAGACTTCTCCCATGATAGCACAAGAAGATTATAAGACCGTATCTGAATATAGAAAGGCAAATAAAACGACTCCAGAAAATTTAGATCTATTTATGAAGAGAGCCATTGATGATAATGACATTAATGAAATAATTTCTTTGAATAGTTTAAATAAGTCCTTAGGTAGGGGGCGTATTATGGTTGAGAGCAGTTCTCCTCTGGAATATGCTTTAAAGCTAAGGAAGAATGATTTAGCTTTAAAGATGATGCAGGCTGGGTTCGTTATAAATCATCGGAGTAAAGTTGAGCAATCTAGCATTAATGATGCCATTCAAAATATTATTCAACGTAGAGCTGGTAGAAATGTAGTCCAAGAGATTTTAAATGGTAAGGTAACAGATAAAGCCTTAATCAGATCACGCTAGTTAGTATGCTTCGTAGGTCTGAGTTACTAATTCATTTATGATTTCTGCCACGCTTTGTTTTGACGATATCATACCAACACTTTGTCCTGCCATTACTGATCCAAATTCAACATCTCCGTCAATAACTGCTTTTTTCAATGCTCCAGCCCAAAATTTTTCTATCATTAGTTGAGCTTCTTCTTTAGAGATTTGACCACTTTGGTAAGCATCAATAGCTTTCTTTTGTGCTTGATTGAACTCGGAGGTTCCTTTGTTGGCAATCGCTCTAACAGGAATCACGGGGAAGTTATCATCAAGTTGTTGAGATACTGTGGTGTTTCTAGCTTGAGATTTTAGAAAAATATTTTTAAAATTTTCATGAGCTATAGATTCGTTTGCGCAGACAAATCTTGTTCCTAGTTGGCACCCTGCAGCTCCCATTTTTAAAAATTGAGCTATTGCCTCGCCTCTTGCAATTCCTCCGGCTACGAAGATAGGAACTATATTCTTCAAAGCAGGAATAATCTCTTGAGCTAGAACTAGGGTTGAAACTGGGCCTATATGTCCTCCGGCTTCCATTCCTTCAATTACAATTCCATCAACTCCCATTTTAACTAATTTCTTAGCTATAATTAAAGCAGGAGCAAAGGCTATAACTTTAATCCCTCCAGCCTTTAGGGTATTCACCATATAATCTTTTGGTAGGCCACCAGCTAATACCACGTGAGTAACATTATTAGTTTTGCAGGTTTCAATTAGTTGTTCAAGTTCCGGATGCATGGTAATTAAGTTGACAGCAAAAGGTAGTTTAGTAAGCTTTTGAGTTGCTTTGATTTCTTTGTCAAGTAGATCCGGACTCATGGATCCACAGGCAAGAACTCCAAATCCACCAGCGTTAGAAATTGCTGCAACTAAATTATGCTCTGAAACCCAAGACATAGCTCCCCCTAAAATAGCATATTTAGTTCCTAGAAGTTTTTGACCTTTTTGCCAAATATAAGATAGATTTGTCATAATGTTTTTTACTTTAATTTAGTATTTTAATTCAAATAACAAGCGCTATGCAAAATTCTAGTTGCATCAAATTTATGCTCATCATTTACTGTAAATCTTAGCACTGTAGAAGAGGCTTTAGTAGATAAAATATCTATCCCAGCTCTTTCTAAAGTTTGTTGTAAATGTTTTATTAATTTTAAATTATACTCTATATTTGTACCTATTATTGAAATTTTAGCAATATCTAAATTAGATTTATCTGTGATTTCCTGGCCAAGGGCAATCCCAACTACTGGGAGATTGTCATCTAAGTGTGTTATTGTAGTTCCTTGGTTTCCAGTAAAGCTTGATAATACGTGAACTTTAACATTGTAATGTTTGGCCCATTTAACAGATTTCTCCTGCAGAATTTTTGCTCCAGCTTTGGCAAAAGCAATCATTTTATCGTAATTGATATGATTAATCTTATGAGCTTTAGCAATTATTCTAGGATCTCCAGTAAAAACTCCCTCTACATCAGTATAAATATAACAGCTTTGAGCTTTTAAATAACCTGCTAAAATAATTGCGCTAGTATCAGAGCCTCCTCTACCCAAGGTGCTAATCCTTTGGTCTAATGTTACTCCTTGAAAACCAGCAACTACTGCAACTTGATATCCTTCTTTAAAAGAATCTTGAATTTTTTTGCAGTTAAGTTCAATTATATGTCCATCATCTAAATTGTTGTCAGTGATAATTCCAGTTTGCCAGCTCAACCATGATCGAGCTTTTATTCCTTCTTCTTGTATAAGCAGAGAAAATAATCCAGCTGAGACTTGTTCTCCTGTGGTGATAACGTTTGCATATTCTGCTAAATTATCTGGGGTGGAGCAATTACTTATTTCGTTTACCAAATCAACTAAATGATCAGTGACTCCAGCCATTGCAGATACTACTACAATTACTTTATTGCCTAGTTTTATTTGATTAACTACTTTTTCTACAGCATTCCTCATTAGTTTGATATTAGCTAAAGAAGTGCCGCCAAATTTTAGTACTATCAACGCCATAAATACCTTAATTACCTATATATTCTATGTATTCTAGAGCTTAAAGAAGTTATTATATTGTTATAGCTGGTATTAGCGTGTTTAGCCATTCTTTGAATTGTAGAATTAGGACCTAATAATTCAACTTCAGCACCTATATATAAATATTCTTTCGGTATTTTTGTAACGTCTATCATTGTAAGATCCATAGATATTTTTCCTACAATGGGAGCAGGATATCCATTAATATCAAAAATTCCTTTGTTGCTTAAGGCTGGCAATAACCCATCTCCATAACCAATAGGTAAGGTAGCTACAATACTGGATTTATTTAGTTTGTAACTTTCTTCATAATCACTAATGTAATCTTCCTGAATTTCACGAATTTGTATAATCTTACTAGTAAGTGTAATTGCGTTAAGTAGCTTGATTTTTAGACTATTAGAATATCCTAATAGTAGTAATCCAGGCCTTACAATATCAAAGTGATAATCGCTGCTTAACATTGTCCCTGTGCTACCTGCAAAAGAAATAGGTAATTCAAAAGCCTGCTGAATTTTTTTCATTATTTGTAATTGTTTTTTATTGTAAGGATTATTACTTTGAGAATTAGATGCAAAGTAGCTCATAATAAAGCAAATAGTGATTTTTTGTTTGAAATATCCTTGTTTTACAAGCTCTAAAGCTTCTTTATAAGGAAAGCCAATGATGTTAATACCTGTGTCTATATTTAAAACAGCAGCAAAACTTCTATTTTTTTTTCTACAATAATTATTAAATAGTTCGAATTGTTCCTTGGTGTTTAAAACAGGGATTATATTATTTTGTGCAAAACTGTTTTCTTCTCCAGGATAAATGCCATTTAATACGTATATTTCATCTGTAAGCGAGAAATCTCTAAGTTCTAGTGCTTCATCTATAGTACTAACAAAAAATTTATTGCATCCAGCCTTAGATAAAGGATGCATTATATTCATTAATCCCATTCCATAAGCGTCAGACTTAATATTAGCTGCACAAATTACTTTTTTGCCAATAGATTGTTTAATTCTTTTGTAATTATCAGCTATTGCTGTAGAATTTATAGAAATTTTATTAAGAGAAAATTCGTTTTTGTTCATGTGGTTACATATCTATGTGGTTACTAAATTTACCGATGTTAGAATCAAAATGTAATTTGATGCTACCAACTGGTCCATTACGTTGTTTTGCAATGATTACTTCTGCTGTGTGAGTAACTTTGTCCATCTCCGATTGCCATTTTTCATGATCTGCTGTGTTTTCTTGCGGTTGTTTCCGTATTAAATAATATTCGTCTCTGTAAATAAACATTACAATATCAGCGTCTTGTTCAATACTACCAGATTCTCTAAGATCAGATAATAAAGGACGTTTATCTTCTCTTTGTTCTACGGCCCTAGAAAGCTGAGATAAAGCAATTACAGGAATGTTTAACTCCTTTGCTATTGCTTTTAATCCCTGAGTTATTTCAGAAATTTCTTGTACTCTGCTTCCTTCGCCATTTCTTGATGATCCTTTTATTAACTGTAAATAGTCTATTACAAGTAAGGAGAGGTTATGTTTTCTTTTCATTCTTCTAGCTCTAGTTCTAAGTGCTGCAATTGAAATAGAAGGGGTATCATCAATGAAATAATCTAAATTAGCTAGGTCTTTGCTGGCCTTAACTATCTTTATAAAATCATTTTCGGTGATTTGGCCTGACCTTAATTTGCTAGAGTTAACTTCTGAGCTAATGGACATCATTCTAGTAGCTAATTGTTCAGCTGACATCTCAAGGGAGAAGAAGCCAATTGATGATTTTAAATTTTCATCATTTTTTGCGTTTTGATGATGTAAATATTGACAGGCATTTAAAGCTAAATTTACAGCTAGAGCTGTTTTACCCATAGAAGGGCGTGCAGCTAAAATTAATAAATCAGAGTTTTGCAGTCCGCATAATATTTTGTCTAAATCTATGAATCCCGTTGAAATTCCAGTTATTTTCTCATTTCTTTTAAATGCTAATTGAATTTTATTGAGAGCTTCATTTAGAGAAGACTTTATAGCACGAAGATTAGAATTTGATTCTTTGCCTATATTAGCCAGACTAAATAACTCTTGTTCTGCTCGTTCTATTTGTTCATTAGAGGTTGAAGTTACTTCTGGTGAATAAGCATCATTTACTATGTTTTCTCCAACGTTAATTAGGTTACGACGAATAGATAAATCAACGATTGTTTTTGAATAATCATTGATGTTAATTATGGTAGTAGCTAAGGATGATAGTTGACTTAAATAATCATTCTGATTCATTTCTTTTAAAGTTGGGTCTTGATCAAAGTGATTTTTTAAAGTTACAGGATTAGCCAGCATTCCTCTGTCAATAAATATGGTGATTGCTTCAAAGATTCTTTGGTGAACAGGTTCATAAAAATGGTTTGCTTGAAGAAAATCACTTACCCTATTATAATACTCATTATTGGTAAGGATACTACCAAGAATCATTTGTTCAGCTAGGGTATTAACTGGTAATACACGACTTAAAGTCGGTGAATTTAAGTTTTTACTTGTTTTTGTTAACATAAGTTATATGAAATATATGAAATTACCTTAGAATGTATAGTATATATGATTATTATATTTTATCATAGATTTTTGTTATATAAAGGCTTTTAAAAAAGGATAATTTTAGGTGTTTGTAACATTATGAAAATAATTATGTTTTTGTGGAGTGTTCAGGTTGTTAATTTGTAAATTTAACAAGTATTTTCTTGTTTTTGGTGTTATAGTGCTAGCAGTTTTACTGTCTTCTTTTGACTCTAGAGCCAATGACAGAGGTTTTATAGATGTAGATTTTGATTATTCTATGGGAATAAAAAACCCAAAAGAATATCATATTTATTTTCAAAGGCCATATTCAAAAGAAAGGATGGACTTTTTTAGAAATCTTTATAATAAAAACAAACCTTCTAAAAAGAAGTACAGATTAGATCCGTATATTCCTAAAATTATTCATCAGATTTGGATTGGTGGCTCTATTCCTCCAATATATCAATATTATCAAAAAACTTGTAAAGATTTGCATCCTGATTGGGATTATAGACTATGGACGGAAAGGGAAATTGATGCGCTAAATTTTGAAAATAGGGATTTATATGATGATACCAAAAGCCTAGCTGAGAAGTCAGATATTTTGCGGTATCAGATTCTTAAAGATTATGGAGGAGTTTATATAGATATGGATACTAGATGTATAAAACCTTTTGATGATCTTAATCATTTATATGAAGCTTATTTTGGGCTAGAATTCCCTTTGGATTGGGGGAGCCCAACTATAGCTTCTGCTGTTATGGCGAGCGCCCCTCAGCATAAAGTAATAAAGAAACTGCTAGAAAATGTAAGAAATCATTGGGATCAGGTGGAAGACAAATTTAATAGATCTGGAGATAAAGACATTCATCATTTGGCGATTGAAAGGTCTATGGGGCCTTTAACAGAATCTTTTCTAGAAGAGGTTTCTTTAGAGGATAATGCAATAGCCCTTCCTGTTACTTATTTTTATCCAATTAAGTATTTTTTCTTGGATGATTTTCATAATAATTATTTTAAAAGGATTCAAAGCTCTGCTTTTTCTTATATAAGCAAAATCTTTAATATTTATTCTCAGGATCCAATTTCAAATTGGGTATATAAGCGCAGTAAAAAATGTTGTGTTTTTTATGATGTTCAACCAGAAACTTTTTCCTATCATGATTATTTTGAGCAGAATTCTTTGATGAAGTTTGTGTCTTTTAGGGATGGATTTGGTTTTTATGATAAGCAGTTTGAAAGTTATTATGATGATATATCTAAAAAAGATAAGGTGTTATTTAAAGGTTTAGAATCTTTATATAATGATAATTCCCCTAGTGGGAATCTTCCTTTTAACGAGGTGTCGAAGATAGATAGCTTAGTACATTTTATAGCTTATGATGATGTAATATCAGATGATTATATTAATTCTTTTAAGGAGAATAATCCTGGGTTTAAGTTGGTTATATGGAATAACGATCTAATAGAGAGTGAATTTCCTGGGATTATTAGTAAATCAAAAATTTTTTCAAATGATAAAGAAAGAAAATTTTATTTGGCTATTAATATTATTACTAAATATGGGGGAATTTATATTAATCACCTTTATTTAAGGATTAGGCAAACTTTATATGAGTTAAATAATAAGTATGATTTGTATTTAGGGTTGTTGCCTATAATTCCAGATTCTTTGAGGTTAAGAGTAGATAATAATTTTATTGCTTCAAAGCCTAATCATAATGTTTTAGATGAAGTTCTTAATAAGATTGAGAAGTATATATCAAAAGGAAAGACATTGGATATATCTGCTGCATTAATAGAACATTTATATGAGCGCTCTAAGTCAACAATCGATATTGCTCTTCCTCCAATGTATTTTCATCCTTTAAGCAGTAGATCTAAGGAAGGGATTATTCAGAAAGTTAAAAGGTTGTATTATGGATATAACTCTGCTTTTGAGTCTTATAATAAAAATATTAGTATTGGTATAAATAATTATTCTAGATAGTTTATTCCTTCTTGACAGATTAATCGGCTATTCATACTATACTAAAGTATAAAAATTTTTTATAAAAGGTTTGTTTTTTATTTGGATAAGCTAAAAGAGTTAGAGAAAAAGCTATTTAAATATAAGCAAAAGCATTTTATCTCGAATGATAAAAAAAACCGCTCTTTTGACACGGGGTTTTTTGTAATTTCAGAGTTGTTTGCTGGTATTGGAGTGGGGGGATTTTTTGGATATTATCTTGATCAGTATTTTAATACCAAAGTATTGTTCTTGTTATTCTTTTTAATTCTTGGTTTAATATCTGCTTTCTATAATATTTATAATAAATACAAATAATAAAAAAGAGTAAAAATGTCACTTAATCCATTCGCTCAGTTTCAAGTTAAATCATTGGTTGATATATCTCTATTTGGTTATGATGTTAGTTTAACTAATTCTGCGGTGTTTATGTTAATAGCAGTGGTTTTAGTGGCGGGATTCTTTTATTTGTCATTTAAGTCCGCGACTATAGTTCCAAATAAATTGCAAAGCTCGGCAGAGATAGTGTTTGAATTTATTGATAATACACTCTATGAAGCAGCTGGCAAATCAAGCAAGCCATTCTTTCCGTTTATATTTACATTATTTACATTTATTTTAACTTTGAATTTACTCGGTATGATGCCCTATGGGTTTACGGTCACTAGTCATGTGATAGTAACTTTTGTAATGGCCGTGATGGTTTTTGCTGCAGTTACTATTACTGGATTTGTAAAACATGGATTGAAGTTTTTATCATTATTTTTGCCGCATGGAACTCCATTGTATATTGCTCCATTAATGATATTGATTGAGTTGTTTTCTTTTTTATCTCGTCCTGTAAGCTTATCCATTCGTTTGGCTGGAAATATGATAGCCGGTCATGTGTTGCTAAAAGTATTGGCTGGATTTGTTGTGATGATGGGGGTGTATGGGTTTCTCCCAATACCATTTATGGTGGTGATGGTAGGATTTGAGTTTTTTGTTGCTATTTTACAAGCTTATCTATTTACAATATTGACATGCGTATATTTAAATGACGCCATTAACTTGCATTAAAGTTGTAGTTATGTAACTATATTGTGCTGATATTAAGTTAGTAATTTAATTTTTAATTTTTAAGGAGAGTAAAATATGGATGCAGATTCATTGAAATATATTGCAATAGGTCTTATGAGTTTTGGAATGTTAGGTGCTGCTTTTGGAGTGGCAAATATATTTTCAAGCTTGCTTAATGCGATAGCTCGCAATCCTGCTCAAGAAAACAAATTATTTGCACGTGCAATTATTGGTGCAGCAATGGCAGAGGCTATGGGGATTTTTGCACTAGGTGTTGCTTTAATTTTACTTTTTAAATAATTAGGTTTTCTTAAATAGATATGCCTCAGCTTGATATATCCACATTCTTACCCCAATTGTTTTGGCTTGTAGTAAGCTTTACCTTGCTATATTTCATATTAAATAGGTTTTGTTTGCCGAAAATGGTTGAGATTTTTCGTGAAAGGGATAGTAAAATATCTCATGCTTTATCTAAGGCTGAAAAAAACAGGAAAGAAGCTTCTAGATTAAAAGATGATTATGAGAAAATTATCAACCAGGCTATGAAAACAAAAAGCAATATGATTTCAGAGTCTGTAAAAGAGATATCTACAATTATGGATCATAAACTCACAGAACATGAGTTGGGTATGAAAGTAATTATAAGTGAGTCTGAGCAAAAACTAAAAGAGTATAAAAAAGAAGCAAGAGATGATGTTAATCAAATTGCTGCCGAGGCTGCCGAGGAAGTTTTATCTAGTTTGCTTGATATTAAAGTAACAAAAGAAGCAATATTAAAACAGATTGAGTCTAAAGGTGGTCATGGTGTTTAATGAAAGTTTTTGGTTGGCTGCATCTATAGTAATTTTTGTTTCTTTGGTGTTTAAATACGTAAAGTCTTTTGCTTTATCGGCCTTATCAGATAAGGTTCAATCTATTGACAGTAAGTTTAAAGAAGTTTCTACAATAAGTGAAGAGGCTGATGCATTACTTAAAGAGTATAGATTGCTTCATCGCTCCTCTAAGCAAAAGGTGAAGGATATTTTAAAAACGGCTGACTTAGAAATAAAGCAACTGAGAGAAGAAGCTGAGCAGGAAGTTTCAATAAAGTTGAAGGCTAGAACTCAAAATATTCTTAATAAAATTCATAGTAGTGAGCAAAAGGTTTTGTCTGAATTGCGCTTGGAAGCAGTTAATCTCGCTGTGTCTGCAAGCATAGATATGTTGCCTTATACTAAGGTTGATCAGCAGCAAAAACAGTTCATAAAAAATTCAATTGATGCAATATCATCACATGTTAAGGGAAATACATTATATTTATCTTAGAATTCTTGACTGCAATTAATATATAGGTTATTAATTTTAGGTAACTAATATTAAGGTCTTTTGAAGATCGATGCAATTGAGAAGGTGATATGATATCTATTTTGTTAGCTTTAAAAGATAATCCAACGTTAACTGTTCTTTCTTACCATCTTGAGCGTCATGGATTTATTGTAAATTCTTCTTATAATACGGAAGACCTTTTTATAGCTATTGAGAGGATTGAGCCAAGTATTTTGATTGTTGATGAAGATATCCCTGGTGAGGTTGGCGTTAATGTTTTATGCGCAAATTTAAAGGCAAAATATCAAACTAAGAATATTCATATTATTTTGGTAAGTAAAAACTCTCAGGAAGGTAATACCAATATTAGTGATTATATATTAAAGCCATTTGTACCAAGTGAAATGGTATCAAAAGTAAAGGCTCTTGCTAATGAAAAGATTTCATACACTAATAATAAAATTCTAAGTTATAATGGCATTGAAATGCAGGTGGGTTCCTTTAAGGTTAGTCGTTTGGGGAAAGCTATTCATTTGGGGCCAACAGAGTTCAAAATTCTTCAGTGTTTTTTAGAGCTTCCGGGTAAAGTGCTATCTCGTGAACATATTATGAATCATGTTTGGGGATATGGCAGTCAAGTCGAGCCAAGAACAATAGATGTTCACATTAATAGACTTAGGTCAGCTTTGAAAGAAGATGAAGATGAAACATCTCTTATTAGAACTATTCGTTCAGCAGGATATTCTTTAAATGTTGTTCGTTCCACGGTTAAAGTATAAAAAGAATGTATTAGTGTCTTGTGTTTTGGGTTCTTCCTTTTATTGAGGGGGGGCGCCTGGTAGTTGTTAGGTTGCTATGTTGCATAACTCCTTTTAAATTACTTACTATTTCTTCTACTTTGCTTGCGCTTGAGGTTCCTGCAATATGTTGTATTATTCCAGTAAAGCGTGATCTTTTTTTTCTGATCTCTTCAGTAGCTAACTTCTTTGCCTCTTCTTCAATATCAGAAAGTTGTATTTTATGCTCTTTATTAAGAAGCTCATTATATGATTGAATCATATTATTAACTTTTTGCGGAGGCTTCTTCTTAGCATTTTTGTTGATGATATATTCTTTAAGCTCTTCAATAACTTTTTGTTTTGCTATTTTAGCCATCTCTAATTGACGTTCGTTTGCATCTCTTTGTTTAGACCCATATTGTTCTTTAAATTCTTTTATTACTTCGTGTTTGTTTTTAGAGATATTTTTCTCTGAGGATGTAAATTTATCTATGCTTTCTATGATTGCTTTGTTGCCGGCTTCAGTTGCTAGTTCATTTTTACGGCTTTCATATAAAGATTCTATCTTTTTGTCTAATTCGGTGCTCATATTTTCTTGATGTTCTGTGCTTACTTTAGCTAGGATGCTTTCTTTTTTTTCTTTAAGACGGTCGACAAGAATTTTTAAATTATCTATAACTGCAGCGTTTCCCTTAGGGATAACTTTATCAAATTTTGCATTTGGTCTGGATAATAAAGGAGGTGGTGATAAAGAAATAACGGCTTTCTCTAATTCTTCATTAGCTGTTTTTATGTTGCCTTTTAGTAATTTTTGATTTTTTGAGTATTCTTTTGATGATTTAATAATATCTCTATCTATAGAAGTTTTAAATGTATCGGAGTTTATATATTCTCTTATTTCATTTGTAGAATCTTGAATTTCAGGGTGTTTTTGTATTAATGATTCAGAATATCTCTGACATGCATTTCTTATTTCATCAGATAGTTCTTGTCTATTATATGCGTTAATTCCATTTATAAATCGCTTTAAGAGTTCTTCTGGCTTGTCTTTAGAGATGCTTATTTCTTCTATTTGTCTATTTGTATAAGAGGTTATTAGATCATTGCTTTTCTTTATTCTTACCTTATCTTTTTCTTTGTGGTTGTAAAGAAGTCTTCCCGTTGGAGAATTTGCAAGAGCAAACGCTTTTTTCTCTTCTTCTTTAGATTTTAAATATTCAGAAGATTGTGTGAAAACTTTTATAGGGCTAATATAGCTATTAGTTTTAGATTCTTTATTCATTTTTGTAAGGGTTTGCCTGTGTTCTTCGCTTCCAATAAAATTATTTATTTTCTCAATTATCTTGGCGCTCTCAGGAAATTCTTCCATCATTTTGTCGCAATATTTCATATATGAAGAAGAAACTTTTTGGTCAAGTTTGGCTAATATTGCTTCTCTAGATTCTTTACTTCTTATATCAATTGACTCCATGAATTTAATTTTTATTTCCTTAAGTTTAGAAAGAGTGCTATCAAGTCTAGATATGAATTCTTCTTCCTTTAATTCGAACTTCTCTTGACTCAGTGATTTTGCTTCAAATGCTACAATATGATCCATAGATTTTGTGCATTCTGCTGTTTTAAAAGAATTCGTATATTCAGTATAAAAAGACTCAATGCTTTCAGGTGTGATCTCTTTTTTACTAAAACCCTTTGATAGAAGTGTATAAAGTGTGAATTTTGGCTTTTTTCCTGAGATTACGAGTTTCATAAGAGAGTCATTATAATTTTCAAGAATTGTTGTAATGTCAATATTTGGACTAATACGATATTGCTTTGCAATATTATCTACAGTATTTATAAATGCAGTTTCTTCTGCATTAAGATTTTCTTGTTTTTTTAGATTTCTGTAAACTTTAAAAATATCAACCATCTTATTACTCTAATCTACTAAATGTTTTCAATATTTTCAATATTAAGAGGATAAAATTAAATAATTAAATTTTAGTTAAGATGGTTGGTTATAAGTATCTTCTTGCTTTTTTTACAATATATTTTATTCTCAAGTTCTTAATTTTGTTTGGAAAGGTTTATGTTATGACGAGTCGAAAAGGTATTATAACAGCTATGATTGTTTGGTTGTTTATTACTTTATTTTATTG
Organism: Rickettsiales bacterium; assembly: GCA_025210695.1. NCBI lineage: Bacteria > Pseudomonadati > Pseudomonadota > Alphaproteobacteria > Rickettsiales > Rickettsiales bacterium. Next base: position 689 of record JAOARE010000031.1, on the reverse strand, counting down.
TTATCAATATATTTCACGTTTATTGCCTAATATTATTATGCCAGAATTGATGCAGCAATTCTCGGTAGGGGCAATAGAATTTGGTGAATTTGCGGGTATTTATTATGTGGGTTATATATTAATGCAAATTCCATTTGGTTTATTATTAAGTAGATTTGGTGGGAAAATTGTGATGCCACTTAGTATTGTTGTTGTGGCACTTGGTTTGTTGCCTATATCAGCTAGTGATAATTGGCAATTAGTTATTCTTGGTAGGTTTTTTGTGGGAGTGGGAACTTCGGCAGCCATAGTTGGGGCTTTTCAAATATTTAGAGCTGTATTTCCAGAGCATTTCACTATGATGTTAGGAGCTTTAGTATGTGTTGGTTTATTGACGGCAGTTTATATATCAAAGCCACTTACAGTAATGATTAATGTTGTTGGTGTTAAGGCGGCCGTTAATAGCTTGGTAATGGCTGGATTCATTCTTGCTGCTACAACTTACATAGTTTTGCCTAAAATGTCTACCAGTAAAACTGCTAATGTTTGGACGGATATTAAGGCAATTATTTGTAATAAAAAATTATTGGTTATGAGTTTCTTTGCTGGAATGATGGTTGCTCCAATGGAAGGATTTGCCGATGCATGGGGAACTGCTTTTATAAGAGTTGTTTATGGAATTGAAAGAGCTACAGCAGATTCTATAGTTT
>JAOARE010000030.1 GCA_025210695.1 Rickettsiales bacterium | reverse complement strand
TCTAATCCACCAAGTAGCATAAGTAGAAAACTTATATCCACGACGATATTCAAATTTATCTACTGCTTTCATTAAACCTATATTACCTTCCTGAATAAGATCTAAAAATTGTAATCCACGATTAGAATATTTTTTGGCAATAGAAATAACTAATCTTAAATTAGCTTCAATCATTTCTTTCTTGGCTTTATTAGTGGCACGGTCTCCACGATGAACAGTATTAATCAATAATTTAAGATCATTAATAGGAATCCCTAGTTCCTTAGCCATTTCCCATAATTCTGTTCTAACTTTAGATATCTTTTCTTCATCAAGGCCCGCAAATTCTTTCCATCCTTTTTCTTTTAAGACAGCAACTTTATTCACCCAATCAGGATCCATCTCTGAACCTAGATAATTATCTAAGAAACTCTTGCGAGAAACATGACGCTTCTCTGCCATTTTCATTAACTTACCTTCAATGGAGATGATCTTTTTGTTAGTATCATAAAGTTGTTTTAGTAATAGTTCTATCGCCTTATCATTTAACTTTAAGTCTTTAATCAGGTTTGTTAACTCTAAACTAATTTCAATATATTTCTTCTCATCAAATTCATAAGAAGTATTATTCATTACACTATCAAGTTTATCACGATGAATATCTAATAAACTATCACATAAATCAACTATTTGACTATATGCCTCAATAATACTTGGCATTAACGTCATTTCTAAATGATTTAAAGATAAAATTTCGCTTTCAGCTTCATCAACAGTTGCTTCTTCACTATTTTCTAAATTTTGATCTTCTTCTCCATCAACATCGTCATCATTTTCTGCATCATCTTCATCATTATCACTTGAAGTGTCAGCACCATAATTCGCTTCTAAATCAATAATTTCTCTTAAATAGATCTTTTCATTTAATAGATCTTCATACCATGCTTTAAGCTGCTTTAAAGTTAATGGAGTTTCACATAGCGATTTGATCATAATTTCACGACCTTCTTCAATTCTTTTCGCTATTTCTATTTCACCTTCACGTGAAAGAAGTTCAACTCCCCCCATATCCCTTAAATACATTTTCACAGGATCATCTGTACGATTGGCATCCTCAACACTGGCACTATCTTCCATATCATCAGAGTCTTCAACCAGAGCTATGTCAAATTTTTCATTATCTTCAGCTACATCTTCAATATTCTCTACCAAATTTATTCCAGCATCAGATAAAGAAGTAACTATCTGATCAAAAATTTCACTAGAAAAATTATCTTTTGGGATAGAAGTATTAATTTCATCATAAGTTAAGAAGCCTTGAACTTTACCTCTACCTATGAGTTTCTTTATTAAAACTGCAAGTTGTTTTTTAACAGTATCATTAGTTGACTCTTCAGAATTCTTATCTTTTGCTTCAAAATTTTCTATATTTGACATATTGTTTTGTTGCCTTAATTATATTGTTTTAGAAATAACTAAAATTATTCAGGGGATAATTCACTCTCTTTTTTTATGATCTCCTCAGTAAGAACATCTATGGATTTCTTTAACTCTTCAGCTTTTTCAAAAGCTAGAGTATTGTTATGTATTTTTCTCATCCATTGATTATATTCAAGTTTAAGCAGCTCCAGAAGATATTTTTTATAAGTAATAAACCAGATCTCTTTGGCTGTTATAATATCAAACTTTGAGATTATATCAATAAAACTAGATTTTGGTCCACATATAAAATCGACTAATTTAATCAAATTATTATCTATTAGCAAATCATTTAAACATTTTTTTTGATTTTCATGAAAATCTATTAAAATACTGCGTAAATTATCTAATTCTGAATTATCAATTTCAAAATGTGATAAATGATCAAACACTACTTCATCTTCAATCAAAGAAGGATAAGTTATTAATTGAGCAAATAAAGAATACTCAAGCCTTTCTTTAGTAGATAAATTAGCAACTATTGGAACTGACGAATGGCTTAACTGAATGACTTTTTTATTTTGATTTGTTTTAAAATTATTTTTCCATAATTTATCTTTTATATATTTACTATAATAATTACGAACTATTGGATTCTGAATTTGAGCTGCTAAATCTTTCATCCTTTGCTCAAATAAGGCCTTTGCCTCAGGAATATCTGATCTGCTTTGATCTAACTCAGACTGCCAAATAAAATCTGAAAGACTAGTACTATCTTCCAATAACCTATTTATATAATCAACCCCATATGTATTTATAACTTCATCAGGGTCTTGCCCCTTTGGTAGAAAACAAAATTTTAAACTTAACCCAGGAGATAATAATGGCAATGCAGTATGCGCAGCTTTAAGCATTGCTTTCTTTCCAGCTAAATCTCCATCAAAACACAAAATTGGTTCATCTGCCAATGCCCATAAATTCTTTAAATGAGTTTGATTAAAGGCTGTTCCTAATGCAGCAACTGTTTCAAAAACTCCAGCTTTATGCATAAATATTGCGTCCATATAGCCTTCAACCACCACCAATCTCTCATTTTTAAAACTATGTTTACGAGCTATATCTGCAGCATATAATAAATTATTTTTTTTAAATAATGGAGTTTCTGGAGAGTTTAAATATTTTGGCATCACTTCTGGATCTAAAGATCTACCACCAAAGCCCACCACTTGATTCTTATGATTCTTAATAGGAAAAATAACTCGGTTACGAAATCTTTCAATATATTCATTTTTATCACTTTTTATAGCTAACCCAGCTTCAACTGCTAAATCATTAGATAATCCTATAGACCTAAAAAAATCTAACAAACCTTTTGCCGGAGCATAACCTAAAGAAAAAGTTTGAATATCCTGATCGTTAATACCTCTATTTTGTAAATACTCATAAGCAGAGTGATTATTAGATAATTTCAACTGTTTATAGAACCACTCACTAGCTTTAGTAGTAACATCAATTAAACTATGTTGGCGTTCAACTCTTTTTTGTTCAATAGGTGTCAATTTTGGCAAAGCAACTCCAGCCAAATTAGCTAAATAAGTGACTGTATCAACAAATGATAAATGATCTATTTCACTAATAAACTGAATTATATCTCCATGAGCATGACAACCAAAACAATAATAACTTCCCTTATGATCCTGAACTGTGAATGATGGAGTTTTTTCCTGATGAAAAGGACATAACCCCTTGTAGTGAGGGCCATTCTTTTGCAACTTAATCCTATTGCCTATCACTTTAGATATAGGCAAACGCTGCTTTAGATTCTCAATAAATGACTCAGAAAAAAGCATATATTTTTATAAAGGATTTCATATTCAAGTAAGTTTAGTATATTTAAACATATTAGGCAATAATACTATTGAATTAGCCCTTATTGAATTTATATAAAACTTCTGTTATTTTTTATAAATAACTAAAACTAAAAAAATATAAGGAAAATATAATGTCCACTAATAAAAAAGTTATAATGTATACCAAATCATACTGCCCTTATTGTGTTAAGGCTAAGCAGCTCCTAAAAAATAAAAGTGTTACAGTTACTGAAATAGATATAACCAATGACGAATCACTTATTGAAGAAATGCTTTCAAAAACCTCTGGTAAAAAAACAGTACCGCAAATCTTTATTAATGACTTCCATGTTGGAGGATGTGACGATCTCTATGCTCTTAATGACAAAGGAGAGTTAGATAAATTGCTTTAGGTCCAACCGTTAGAAATTCAATATATTAGAAGGTATTTTATGCTAGAAGTTTTTTCCCCTTATGATCAAACTAAAATTGGTGAGGTAAAAAAACACTCTTTAGAAGAAGTTATGAATATGCTGGAAACAGCTCATTCTCTTTTTAATGATAGAGAGCGTCATTTAAAACCCTATCAACGCATTGAAACACTTAATAATCTAATTAACCTAATCAAACAAGAGCAAGAGGCACTAGCTTTATTAATTGCAAAAGAAGGTGGCAAACCTCTAGTGGATTCCACTTTTGAATCAATTAGAGCAGTTAGTGGAATTTCTTCGGCAATAGCTGAAGTTCATAAACTTGGTGGAAAAGAAATCCCTATGGAACTAACCCCCGCCTCTACCAATAGAATGGCATTCACCACAAAAGAACCAGTGGGTGTGGTAGTAGCTGTCAGCGCATTTAACCATCCGTTAAATTTACTTATTCATCAAATAGTTCCTGCAGTAGCTGCAGGATGTCCTATTATTATAAAACCTGCTAGCACCACTCCCCTAACCTGTTTAAGATTTGTAGAGTTGTTACATCAAGCAGGTCTACCTAAAGAATATTGCCAAGTGGCAATCTGCGAACCAAAAATCGCAACTGCTTTAGTAACTGACCCAAGGGTGTCTTTCTTTAATTTTATTGGCTCTGGAGCAGTAGGGTGGGAATTAAGTAAAAAACTTTCTCCTGGAACTCGTTATGTTTTAGAACATGGTGGAGTGGCCCCTGCTATCGTAGATGAACAAGTAGATATTAGCAAAATTGTACCTAACCTAGCAAAAGGTGGATTTTATCATGCAGGTCAAGTATGCGTATCTACTCAACGCATTTATGTTCATAAAAACATAGCTGAAGATTTTACTAAAGCTTTCGCTGAGTATGTCGCCAAATTAAAGGTAGGAGACCCCACTGAAAAAGATACTGATATTGGTCCATTAATCACGACAAAAGAAGTGGATAGAATAGATTCTTGGGTAAATGAAGCCGTAATTCAAGGAGCTAGTTTAATAACTGGTGGGAAAAGGCTATCTAACACTACTTATGCCGCAACCGTATTATATAATCCTCCTGAATCTGCAACACTTTCTCAAAAAGAGGCTTTTGGCCCAGTAGTTTGTATTTATTCTTATGAAGATCGTTTAGAAGCAATAGAAAGAGCAAATACTCTGCCTTATACCTTCCAAGCAGCAGTTTTTACAGATAATATAAATCTTGCCATGGACACCGTAAAAAGACTATATGCCACAAGTGTAATGGTTAATGACCATACTGCATACAGAGCAGACTGGATGCCTTTCGGTGGAAGGAGGTCATCAGGTTTTGGAACTGGAGGAATAGTTGATACTATACATGATTTATCACAAGATAAATTAATGATAATAAATCTTAATTAGATCTCTATATAGATACTGCAGACTTCTCATAATTATTTGGCTTTAAAACAAAGAATATAATTGCTCCAAACATCAATGTAACTGGCAATATATATAAAGCATCACTATATGCAATCTCTGAATATACCCTCTTATTGTTTATAATCTCACCAGTCCAATAATTATCTAACAAAGCACCTATTGTAGTATTAAATATCATACCAGCCACCATGTTAAACATATTCACCACAGCTATAGCTGTACCAGTTAAATTAGCTGGAACTAACTCTGATACTGAAGAAATTAATATCACCTGATAAGCACTCATAATTCCAATAATAAATGTACTCATATACATCATTCTATAACCAACAATAAGCTGTTCTAGCATTAAATGAAATACTGCGGTCATTACAATTCCACAAGTGATATTTATTATATAATGACAGTTAAACCTATCTGCAATGGCCGCAAGCAATGGAGCCCCCACACAGAAACCAAAATATATAGCAGAAGCTGTTAAATATCCTGCATCACTAGGAGTAAAATTATATACAGTAACCAAATAAGATTCCCCAAAAATATCAGCAAATGACTCAATAGGCCCAACCATTAAAGCTCCTGCAATTGCAAGCCATATTATTTGATTATTTTTAAAAATAATTTTTAGCGAATTGAAAACCGAATAATGATGAAAATGCTCTGTCTGTAGCTTCTCTGCATCTTTAAAAAACAATAACATGGCTATAGCAATTAGCACCCCAGGAATAGAAAGATAAATAATGCTTTGTTCTAATCCAAAACTTTCTACTAGAAAACGATTGATAGACTTACCGTAAATAGCTCCAAATAAACCTAAAGTTACAGTAAATCCTATCATTTTAGACATATGCCTATGAGGGAAATTCATTCTAACAATATGAATAGCCCCTAGCGCTCCTGCAGCAGAACCTATACCTATAAGTAACCTACCTAGAAGCTCCATACCCCAATGATCAGAAAATAACAGAGGAAGATTACCCAATGCGCACGCTAGCGCGCTTGCAGCCACCACATAACGAATACCAAACCTATCCAATAAGATGCCCACAGGTATCTGCATTCCAGCATAACCAATATAATAGAAAGAAATAATTAGACCGAAGACCGAAGCACTCACATCATATTTAACCATTATGTCATCTATTAAAACACCTGGTGTGAGACGTAACACAAATTGATAAGAAAAGAAGAACACTGTAAATAACCACAATATCCAAATTTTTAATTTGATTCGATCCATTCACCCCCTCTTAATTAGAAAAATTATATATTTAGATTTTATATTTATACCTTAGTTCAAAAAAACTAGCAAGAAATTATGACCTGTTAATTTAATTATTAGTTAAAAACAAAAAGTCTTATAATCAAGAATCTCTTTAATATAAAAGCCACTATAGACATTCATCAATGAAGTTGATATATTGTTCCTAAAATATATCATATTCTAAAACACTTATGGATAAACTAACAAAACCAGATTGGATAAGAGTTAAAGCACCAGTAAGCGATGAGTTTAAAGAAACTAATAAATTAATTCGTAAAGCTAAATTAAACACAGTTTGTGAAGAAGCAGCTTGCCCTAACATAGGTGAATGCTGGTCAAAAAAACATGCCACTGTTATGATTCTAGGTTCAACTTGCACCAGAGCTTGCAGTTTTTGCAATATAAGCACTGGCAAACCAGACTTATTAGACCCCCATGAACCAGAACGTTTAGCCAAAGCAATTTCTGAATTAGATCTTGAACATGTTGTTATCACTTCAGTTGATAGAGATGATTTAGAGGACGGAGGCGCTTCTCATTTTGTTGAATCCATTTTAAGAATCAGAAAAGTTTCTCCCAATACCACTATTGAAATTCTAACTCCCGACTTCTTGCGCAAAGAGGGTTCGGTTGAATTGATAGTAAAAGCAAAACCTGATGTATATAATCATAACATTGAAACCGTTCCATCCTTATATCACAGTATCCGCCCTGGAGCGCGATATTTTCATTCTTTAAATGTACTTTTTAAAGTGAAACAACTTGATCCAACCATGTTCACCAAATCTGGAATAATGGTGGGACTTGGCGAAACAAAAGATGAAGTTCTGCAAGTTATGGATGATTTAAAATCTGCCGGAGTGGATTTCCTAACTATTGGACAATACCTTCAACCAACTCCTAAACATGCAGATGTTATGCGCTATGTTACACCGGATGAATTTAATTATTATGAAAGAGCAGCAAGAGCTAAAGGATTCCTAATGGTGTCTGCCTCTCCTCTCACTCGCTCCTCTTACCATGCAGGGGATGACTTTAAAAAACTAAAAGAAGCAAGGCTTGCTGCTGTTTAATTAAGAGAGCCAATTATTACAATTGACTCTTATTATACCAAAAACTATTATCCTTATATAACCTCAGCCTCTAATTCCTGACCTATAAGACCATCACTTTCTTCAAACATATCATAAGATAGCTCACTACAAGCATCTGGATTATCTTTCCATAACTTGTTCAAAGAATTGAAAAAGCCATAGTTTTGATAAAAACCCTTTATTGCTGTCATTTCATGATGTGCCTCTTGATCCTTCTCCCAGAATATTCGCAAACATTTTTGATAATCCATATTCGGCGAAAAATCAAAAACCGCAAGCATTCTAGGTGCTGATATAATAGGAGCGCTATGAATAGTATCTCCATTTCTAAATACTAATGCTCCTCCATAATCAGCCTGAAAAATCTCAGGATCTCCTGTTAAGAAATTTGTTGGTTGAATATTTTCTTTAATAACCAATGTTCCTAAATCATTTAAGGACAAAGTGACCCTTGTGCCATAGCCACCATCACTGTCACAATGCCATCTAACATCAGGTAGAGGACCATAATTATTAGGATAATTTAATTGAATACTACCAAGCGGCTGCTTTTCTATACCACCATAAGCTTTAATTCCATTCTGTTTCATACATTCAGATAAATCTTCTTTAACTCTAGACAAAACTCCATCTATAAGCTTAGCATCCTTCTCAAAGAACTCCTCAAATTTACCATTTGGATCTATATGTTTAATAGAGCCATCTGTATTGTATAAATCAATTTTAGCAAGTTCTTCCACCTCTTTCTTTGAAAGATAGCTTGCAACATTAAATTTATTATTATCAATCTCAACTGATTTAAGCGCTTCACATAAATTGCTTGCTGCCTGCTCAGCTGTTATATCGTCTTGTAAATCTCCTAGTTTAGTAATAGGACCAGAATACTGAGGAATCAACTCACAATCTTCTAATAATGATTTAACTTCCTCTGCTTTATCAGCCCATTCATTTTCACATAACTTTTCAACAAATTGTTTTTCAACCTCTGTGATTCTTGGTTTATGTTTTAAAATAACATAAGCTAAATCTTTTGAATCATATCTAAGAGCTTGTTGAAAATTAGAAAATTTAAAAACAACTCTATCATCGCCATTAACATCTGCTCCCTCATTCAACAAAGATTCAACTAATGCAATATTTTGTTGATTAACCGCCTCAACAAGCTTTTTATTAATATCTGTCATATTATCTCCTATTTTGTATTAATATATTAACTTATAATAAGAAAATTATTACTGCATGTCAACCAGTAATTATTACATTTTAAAAATATTATTTATCTGAAGTTAAATAAAAAATTATTTGATATTATAAGCAAAACACTTGCATTAAATCTTAGTTAGTTGATAATAACCTTAAGAAAATTTCTCATTCTTTTAATTAATCTAAAAAGGAAAAATACTATGACTGAACAACTAGAAGAAGAATTCATGGAAGAAGAATTTGTGGATGATGTGTTTAACGAAGAAATTACTGATCTTGTTAAAGCTGCTGCAAAATCAGCTAATAAATTAACAGCGCTAATCGTGGATAATAATCGTCATAACAGCAAAAAAATGACTGATGAGGATATCTATGAAATTTATAGAAATTCTTTCCATGTGGCAGTAACCACCATAATGCCAACAATTGACGAGTAGTATTTCTAATTCATGACTGAAGAATTAAATACTGAACAGTTAGAGGCGTGCCAGAACACTGAAGGCCCTTTATTGGTCTTGGCTGGAGCTGGCACTGGAAAAACTAGAGTTCTCACCCAAAGAGTTGCCAATATTATTAGCAGCCAATTAGCTTATCCTAGCCAAATAATGGCAGTGACCTTCACTAACAAAGCTGCTAATGAAATGCTCACTCGTATTGAAGGAATAGTTGACACTGGTGGAATTTGGGTTGGAACTTTTCACTCACTTGCCACCAGAATAATTCGTAATCATACTGAAGAACTAGGCATTGCTAAAGATTTTACTATTATTGACGTTAACGACCAATGGAGACTTCTTAAAAAAATTATTCGAGAGAAAAAACTAGATGAAAAAGAATTCTCTCCTAAAGTTGTCGGGGGCATCATTGGACGCTGGAAAGATCTTGGTTTATTTCCAAGAGACTTAACAGATGGAGACACTATAGGCAGATTCCAAATCAGCACTAAACATATTTATACAGAATATCAAGACCGCCTCAAAACTCTTGCAGCTGTAGATTTTGGTGATTTATTATTATTCTGCCTAAAATTATTCAAAGAGCATCCTGATGTATTAGAAATATATCAAAATAAATTTCACTATATTATGGTGGATGAATACCAAGATACTAATGTCACCCAATATTTATGGCTTAGGTATTTATCACAGAAACATAAGAATATTTGCGCTGTGGGAGATGAAGACCAATCAATCTATGGATGGAGAGGAGCAGAGATTCGTAATATTATGAAATTCTCTCATGACTTCCCTGGCGCAAAAATCATTCGTCTGGAGCAAAATTATCGTTCAACAAAGCATATTCTATCAACAGCAAATCATTTAATTGCTAAAAATACTACCAGAATAGGAAAAAACCTTTGGACTGAAAATCTTTCAGAAGAGAAAGTGAAAATCATTACTCACGACAACGCTTACAGAGAATCTGAATCTATTGTTCAAGCTATAAAAAACCTACCATCAGATATTTCTAGAAATGAAATAGCGGTGTTAGTTAGAGCAAGTTTTCAAACTAGACTTATTGAAGACTCATTCATTCAAAATCAAATTCCCTATAAAATTATTGGTGGTCTAAAATTTTATGATAGATTAGAAATAAAAAATGCTCTTTGTTATATAAGACTTTCATATAACTTTAATGATAGCTTAGCTCTCGAGCGAATTATTAACACTCCTAAGCGTGGAATTGGACCCGCAACTTTATCTCAAATACAAAATTATGCAACAACCCATCAATGTAGTTATTTCAATGCAATCCAAATTATGATAACTAATCAATATTTTAAGGGAAAAACTTATACCACCTTATCAGAATTTGTAAATAAAATTGAAACCTGGAATAAATTATGGGAAAACTTGCCTTGTTCAGAAGTGGCTAATATAATCTTAAATGAGTCTGGATATATTCAATCTTTAAAAACTGAATCCACTTTAGAGTCAGAATCTAGACTAGATAATTTAGACGAATTATTGCGTAATATTGAAGAATTCCAAAGCATCAAAGATTTTCTAGAACATGTGAGCTTAGTAAACGAATCAGACTCTAGCGACAGCTCAAATATAATAAAAATAATGACCATGCATGCAGCTAAAGGTCTGGAATTTTCTATAGTGTTCTTACCAGGCTGGGAAGAAGGTCTTTTTCCTAGCAAACGCAGCATTGATGAAAAAGACACAGGTCTAGAGGAAGAAAGACGCTTAGCTTATGTTGCCATTACCAGAGCTAAACAAAACCTATTCATTTCCTATGCAAATAGCAGGCAAGTATTTGGAGAATGGCAATATAATTTGCCTTCTAGATTTATTTGCGAGATAGAAAAATTGGAATCTGTAGAACATCCAAAATCGAATAATACTCAGTTTAATGCTTATAAGAAATATGATTTCCCTAAAAAAACATCCCTTTGGCAAACAAATTCATTTAGTAATAAACCTGATATTATAAATACAAATATTAATGATACTGAATTAAGGACAGGTGATAAAGTTGAACATAAAAAATTTGGTATAGGAACCATACTTATTGTTAACGATCAAACCGCAGATATTTTCTTTAATAGCTGCGGTAAGAAAACAATAATGAAAACTTTTGTTATTAAAGTGAATTAAGAAGAAACATCAACTCCATCATATAAAGTAAACAAAGATCCTCCTAAAACTTGCAAAGGTTCTAGATAAAAATCTACAATATCTTTATAATCTTTAAAACTAATAACTCCTTGATTTGGATCTGGATTATCGCTATAACATACATATTCCACATCAGAGCTATTCCAATTTTTAACTTCAATTAAATCTGCTGATTTTACAACATTAAAAAATTCTGTAAAATTATATAACATATGATCATCAATCTGAGTTACTAAACTCTTAACGCCGGAAATTCTAGCAAAATAGTCATACCAACTTTCTTCACTTTCTGCTTCAGAAGATAACTTAGGAGTATAGAAAATTTTACCTAAATATGTATTGGTAGTATTAACCATATTAGCTCTAGCAACATAATTCTCAATACCTTCATTTAAGTTACCTTCAAACTTTAACTCTTGAGCTAAATTAACAGCCACTTCTTTTGCTCCAGGGGCATCAAAAGAAACCACCTCTACATTTTTAAATCCTGTAGATTTAGCTTGAACACTTCCAAGCTGCGCTAAAAAACCTCCCAAGGAATGCCCAACGAATGTTATTTTATAATCATTATATTCATCACCAAGCAAATCTTTTGTTTGATTAATAAACTTAGCAGCACTAGAAAACTTTCCTGGCGTATATCCTAAAGACAATCTTATGTCATCAATAATATCTTGGAACGTTGTTCCAATGCGCCCAGGATTTAAGTGTGTTCCATAATTGGATATGATAATTTCATGTTCTTCCTCATTATATATAGCCAAAGCATGGTAGTCATAATCCATGCAACCAACATTATTAGCAGTATACATTAATGTATAACCTTCAGGAAGAAAGTCAAAATCCTCTTCTTTTAGATTGTGATGCTCTGTAACAGCTACTATCTCAGTCAATAATTTTAATTTAGCAGTAGAATTCATGTCTTTATAAAACCCTAATTAAATTAACTTTAAACACACAGATTACAGCACATTGTATCAATATAGTTTACAATTGTCAACTAAAAAACGAGAAGCACGTTAATATATTAATATTCGTCATGAGGTAGCAAATTATTAAGAATAGATAGTTCTCTATTTATAGAGTTTATATAAGAATGGAACTTGGTGAATTGCCCTATAATCCCTTGGTTAGGCAAACCAATAATAGTTAATACACTATCAAATATAGACTCTAAAGAGCCTCTTTGAATATAAAAGGCATCCAGCATTATTTCTGAATCACCTAATATAATTTCTTTAATCGAAGGTAGTGAGCTTAATATCTCATTACATAATACTTGAGAATGGTCTATAGTATAATTCTTACTAATTATATTTTCATGCAGAATAGAAGTTTTTGTAACTACCTCTTCAAGAAAAACATTCAGTTCAACAAATGTAGGATCATCACAATTTACACAATCACCTATCTTTAAAATCTCCATATTATGGTATATGGGAGAACATTTATATTGCGCATCAAGCCAAGTAACATGGTTTAGAGATTGTTTAATATCTTTAGCAATAATTTCTATGCTTTTACAATATCCTTTAGGCTCTATTCTAAATGACCCAACATCATCTGCATAATACTCTGGATCTCTACACTGTAATAAAATACCATTAATTTGGTATTTATGTATCATATATTATAATTTTTCTTTTAGTAAATCATTCACCAAAGCTGGATTAGCTTTTCCTTTAGATAATTTCATAACTTGACCAATAAAGAAGGGGAATAATCTATCTTTTCCCCCTCTATATTCAGCCACCTTATCAGGATTCTCTTCCAATACTTTATTGATAAGCGCTTCAATTTCATCTGTATTAGTAACTTGTTGCAAACCTTTTTCTTCAACAATTTTTGCTGCGTCACTACCTGTTTCAAACATGATATCAAACACATCTTTGGCTATTTTTCCAGATATAACATTACTACTAATTAACTTAAGTAAGCCAGATAGTTTTTCCGGTGTTATTTTACAGTCCTTTAGTTCAACCCCAGCCTTATTTAATCTTCCAAATAGCTCAGCTGATATCCAGTTAGCTGCCATTTTGGGATCATTTTCTTTTATTACTTCTTCAAAGTAAACAGCTGTTTCTTTCTCTAAAGTTAAAATTTCTGCGTCATATAAAGATAAATTTAATTCTGTTGTATATCTTTTTATTTTCTGCTCAGGAAGCTCTGGTAAAGAGTCTTTGATCTTCTTAACATATTCTTCAGTTAAAGTAACCGGCATTAAATCTGGATCAGGGAAATAACGATAGTCCCTATTATCTTCTTTACTGCGCATAGTTCTGGTCTCACCAGTTTCTGTATCAAATAATCTAGTTTCTTGATCTACTTCTCCACCTTCTTCATAAATTTCAACTTGCCTCTCTGCTTCATATTCAATTGCCTTCATAATAAAGCGCATTGAATTAAGATTCTTAATCTCACAACGATTATTTAAATTTGTGTCTCCAACTCTTCTCACAGAAACGTTGGCATCACAGCGCATTGAACCTTTATCCATATCTCCATCACAAGTTCCTAAATAGCGTACAATGCCTCGCAATTTTTTTACATATTCTGCAGCTTCTTTAGGAGAACGTATATCTGGAGCAGAAACAATCTCCATCAAAGCCACGCCACAACGATTTAAATCAATAAATGAAGAGTCAGGGCTTTGATCATGAATGCTTTTTCCAGCATCTTGTTCTAAATGCAAACGCTCAATATTAATCTCTCTCTTTTCACCATCAACATTAATTTCCATTCTTCCAGCACCAACGATTGGGTGATAAAATTGAGAAATTTGATAACCTTGTGGTAAATCAGGATAAAAATAGTTCTTACGATCAAACATAGATACTAAATTAATTTTAGCATTCAATCCTAAACCTGTTTTAACTGCCTGCTCCACACAAAATTCATTTAATACTGGCAACATACCAGGCATAGCAGCGTCCACAAATGACACTTGGTTATTAGGCTCAGCTCCAAATTCTGTGCAGCTTCCTGAAAACAGCTTTGCATTTGAACTTACTTGCGCATGAACCTCTAAACCAATTACAACTTCCCAATCACCCGTGTTTCCTTTAATTGTATACATAATTAAACTCCCTTCGGCTTAAAGTTAAACTTTGCTTGCTGTTCTAAAACTTTGGCTACTTTAAGCACCATAGACTCATCAAAGTTATTACCAATTATTTGTAACCCCAAAGGCAAACCATTTTTTGATAATTCAATAGGCTGAGATATGCAAGGCAATCCCGCTAAACTAGCTGGAATAGTGAATATGTCATTCGTATACATTTCAATTGGGCTCATTTTCTTATTAAGAGCAAAAGCCTCACCTGTTGTTGTTGGAGTTAATATTGCATCAATCTTAGAAAAAGCAGATTTAAAATCGTCAATTATTAAATGACGAACTTTCTGTGCCTGTAAATAAGTATCTTCATATTGATCAAGAGAAAGAACATGAGTACCAATCATAATTCTACGCTTAACTTCAGCACCAAACCCCTCTTCTCTAGTCATTTCATATAAATCTTCTAGGTTTGCGCCCTTGGTTGATCTATGTCCATATCTAACACCATCATAACGAGCCAGATTAGAAGAAGCTTCAGCGGGAGCTATGATATAGTAGGCACCAAGACCATAATCACTATTTGGTAAAGAAATATCAACAAGCTCAGCTCCTGCTTCTTGTAAATATTTTTGTCCTTTCTGCCATAAAGCAATCACCTCCTCTGAGGCTCCTTCTATATTATATTCCTTAGGTATTCCAATTCTAACACCTTTTAGATCTTTAACCCCAAGTACATCCTTGTATAAATCAGGCACTGGGATATTAACTGAAGTTGAATCTTTTGGATCAAAACCCATAATAGCCTGCATTGATAAGGCCGTATCAACAATGTTGTGAGCAAACACACCCGCTTGATCAAGAGAGCTTGCGAATGAAATCATCCCAAATCTTGAGCAGCGTCCATAAGTTGGTTTCATTCCCACAATTCCACAAAATGCAGCAGGTTGACGCACAGATCCACCAGTATCACTACCTAAAGCCATCATTGCACAATCACTTGACACAGCAACCGCTGATCCTCCAGATGAACCTCCTGGAGTTAAATTTTCATTCCAAGGATTTTTAGCAGGACCAAATGAACTATTAATATTCGCCGACCCCATAGCAAATTCATCCATATTGGTTTTACCAAGCATTATTCCACCTTGATCGAATAATTTCTTACTAACCGTAGACTCATATTTAGGGATAAATCCTTTTAAAATCTTAGAACAAGCAGTGGTTGGAATGTCTTTATTACAATACAAATCTTTCACTCCAACCGGAATTCCCTCTAATAAACCATCTTCACCTTTATCAATTTTCTGCTGAGAAATTTCTGCTTGGGCTAAAGCATAATCGGCTGTTTCTAAAACATATCCATTTAGATCCCTGTGCTTCTCCATATTATCTAAATGTGACTGAACTAATTCCTTCACTGAAAATTCTTTTTTCTTTAAGCCCTCTTTGGCTTCAACAATGCTAAGACTAGTTAATTTACTCATAAATCTTACTCCACCACCTTTGGCACCACAAAACAACCAAAAGCCTGCTTCGGTGCATTAACCAAAATATCATCTACATAACCTCCATCAGTAACTTCATCTTTGCGCAATAAAGTGGACGCATGTGATGGATTATGAACCGGAATGACACCTTTAGTATCAACTTTCTGAATCTTTGTAATAATCTCTGAAATAGCCATAAATTGATCATTAAACATAACTATCTCATCTTCTGTTAACTTCACTTTAGCAAGCTTTGCAACTTTCTTTATTTTTTCTGGTGAAAATTCCATATGGCTCTCCTCTTGAGTTTTACTATAGGGGAAGATAGTATAATTTGATCATATTCGCAAGAAAAAACACCAAATCACCCCCTACATACAGATGGTTAATTATTATTAATTAATGGTTGACATGTTAACAAACATTAACTACAATGTATTTTGTATAAAAACTCACAAATTCTAATACATGGAGATGCAATGCACAAAGATGATCTATTCGATTTAATAGAAACTAGAGAAGTAAAAAATAATCCTGAACTTCATAAGGAACTACACACATTATGGAAAAACACTTATTACACTATTACATCCTGGGATTTATCAGATTTGTCGATTAATGTTCATGAATATTTACTCAATAACGGTATTACAGCTGATGAACTATTAACCGCAGCTCTTAATTTATTCCCTGGAAAAGAAAAGCGTGATCAATTAATAGATTTAGCCTTAAATCATGAAATAGATTGGTATAGCATTTCTTCTTATAATCTCAAATCTCTTTCCACTATAGAAGCTGAGAAATTCTTAAATCACGGAGCAAGTGCTAAATTAATCTTAGAAACAGCCCTTTATCAAGAAGCTGGAGAGAAACGTGATCAGTTAATAGATTTAGCCTTAAATCATGAAATAGATTGGTATAGCATTTCTTCTTATAATCTCAAATCTCTTTCCACTATAGAAGCCGAGAAATTCTTAGATAAAGGCGCAAGCGGAAAGTTTATATTAGATACTGCCCTTGAACAAGAAGCTGGAGAAAAGCGTGATCAGTTAATAGATTTAGCTCTAACTAAAGAATTAGATTGGAATAACTTTCATTCTTATAATCTCAAATCTCTTTCCACTATAGAAGCTGAGAAATTCTTAGATAAAGGCGCAAGCGGAAAGCTTATAATAGATGCTGCCCTTAAACAAGAAGCT
>JAOARE010000029.1 GCA_025210695.1 Rickettsiales bacterium | reverse complement strand
TCCGTTGCACCTCAAGTACCTACTAGCGAATAGAGTTAAGGTATAAAATGACAAGATTTATTTTTATTACGGGTGGTGTTGTATCTTCTTTAGGTAAAGGATTAGCTTCTGCAAGCTTAGCTGCGTTGTTGCAAGAACGTGGTTATAAAGTAAGGTTACGTAAATTAGATCCATACCTTAATGTTGACCCAGGTACTATGAGTCCTTATCAGCATGGAGAAGTTTTTGTTACTGAAGATGGAGCTGAGGCAGATCTTGATCTTGGTCATTACGAGCGTTTTACATGAATAGACTCAAGAGAGGGAGATAATACTACGGCTGGCAGAATATATTCTACACTATTATCTAAAGAAAGGCGTGGTGATTACTTAGGGGCGACAGTTCAAGTTATTCCTCATATTACCAACTTAATCAAGGAGTTTATTGCAGATGATGTAGAGGATACAGATTTTGTCTTATGTGAAATTGGTGGAACAGTGGGGGATATTGAAGGATTACCATTTTTTGAAGCTATTCGTCAGTTTGGCCATGAACATGGAAATGATCAAGTCTGTTATATACATTTAACCTTAGTGCCCTATATTCCATCTGCAAAAGAGCTAAAAACAAAGCCTACTCAGCATTCTGTGAAAGAGTTGCAGTCTATAGGTATTAGACCTAATATTCTGTTGTGTAGATCTGATAGAGAGATTCCAGAAGAAGATCGTAAAAAAATAGCTTTGTTTTGTAATATTAGAGAGGAAGATGTAATTCCGGCATTGGATGCTAAAAGTATTTACGAAGTTCCAATTATGCTGCATGAACATGGTTTAGATGTTCAGATTATGAAATATTTTAATCTTGAATATAGTGAGGTTCCAGGGTTGGAGAAGTGGAATAATTTGGCTAAAAAAATACATAGTACTAATTCTTTAAAAGATGAAGTGAGAGTGGCTATTGTTGGAAAATATATTAAGCTTAGTGATGCGTATAAATCATTGATTGAAGCGCTTACTCATGCAAGTTTTGCGCAAGAAATTAAAGTTAATATAAAATGGGTAAATGCTAGAGCTTTAACTGACAAAAATATTGAAGATAAGTTGTCAGGTGTTGACGCTATTTTGGTTCCAGGTGGTTTTGGTAGTGAAGGTATTGCAGGCATGTTAAAGGCTATTACTTATGCTAGGGTTAATAAAGTTCCATATTTTGGTATATGTCTTGGTATGCAGTTATCAGTCATTGAAGCAGCTCAAAATTTATGTCATTTGACGGACGCCTATTCAACAGAATTTAAACCTAATTGTGAAAATAAAGTGGTTGGGTTGCTTATAGAGTGGCGTAGAGGAGATAGAATTGAAACTCGCTCAGATGATGATGATTTGGGTGGAACAATGCGTCTTGGAAGTTATGAGGCTAAGCTTAAGTTTCATTCTAAAACAGCTAAAGCTTATGGTAAAGTGGATATTCATGAACGTCATCGTCATCGTTATGAAGTGAATGCTAATTATATTCCTTTATTTGCTGAGCATCAAATAGAGTTTGTTGGTATGTCACCAGATGGAGCGTTGCCAGAAGTTATGGAAAATCATAATCATCCCTGGTTTGTTGGGGTTCAATTCCATCCAGAATTAAAATCAAGACCATTTGATCCTCATCCTTTGTTTTGTGATTTTGTTAAGGCAGGGTTGGAGTTCCGTAAGAAAAATAATAAATAAATTACAGCTCAAGTTTGTAGGATATCAAGATATTTACACTTGGGTTAGATTTATTATTAACTTGCTCTTGGACTTAAATATCAGAAGCAATTTTTGATTATATGGTAAGCTACACACTATTATTCCTAATTGACCAAGACTGCGACAGTCGTATTTAGTGCTACCGCAATTTTTGCATGTGATCATCAGAAAGCTCTATAAAAACGACATATAGAGCCTTTTACAAAATATGTCTATATTTATTTAATAGCCCTAATTAATTTTCAACATTTTTTATTGACTTCCATTATTGCCTATGTTATTAATCAACGTTAATTTGTGTTAAGTAAAGGTTAATAAATAAACCAAGCAAGCGCATAAAAGTCAATTAATAATAAAAAGCTATAGTTCTGATTTCATGGGTTGTGACAACTGTCTATAAACATAAAACAACTAAAAGTACTAGGAGAAAATTAATGTCTAATAACAAAATTCAAGATAAAAATCTTATAGAAGCACCAAATGAAAAAATAAAAAGCTTGAACAAACAAGTAAAAGATCTTGGTATACAAGTTACTACACTTATAGAAGAGACTTCTAACTTAGAAACACAAGTTAAAACTTGTACAGCAGAAAAAGGAAATTATGATGCAGAAGTTTTAGCTCTAAATGCTCAAGTTACAACTATTCAAGAAGAACAAACAAAGCTATTAAAAACTATTGATGATATGAATAAATATATTGTATCTATACCTAGCTCAGACGAAGAATTATTATCTTATAGCAATGATGCTTTAGAAGAAAACAACTCTTGCCAGAATAATGGTTGGTTAAGTGATAATATATTTTGCCCTATTTCAAATAAAATGAATGAATTCTGGGAACCTCTTCCAACTTGGGGAAAAGTTTCTGTAGTTACAATTGCCATAACTGGAGCTATATTAACTACCTATTTTTTATTACCAACTTCAGCACAAAGATTTAGCGAAGAGTCTGCACAAACATATAGAGAAGGAATAGAAGCAAGGGCAGGGGAAGAAAAAGTTGCGCAAGCAGTGAGAAAAGCATATGCGAATTTGGTAAAAGAATCTTTGACAGAAAGGTGGCCTGAACATCCAGATTTTGTAGAAGGGTCGATTAGTGCTTTCAATAAATTAAGTGAAAGTGCGCCAGTATCACAGATAGATGAATTATATGGTGAATTTATAGGTGATATAGGGGCTAACCTGGATTAGGTATTAAAAAGAAGGATGCAAGAGCATCATATAATTGATCAAATTATGAGATATTGCTTTTTATCCATCTTTTCATATTAACCCAAAATTTTTCTATAGGGTTTAAATCTGGTGAATATGAAGGAAGAAACACTAGTTTACATCCAGCATTCTCAATTGATTCTCTAATCTTTGCAGATTTGTGAAAGGAGGCATTATCCACAATAACTACTCGTCCAACTTGCAAATCTTTTACTAAAAACTGATCCACCCAAGCCTCAAATAACTCTGCTAGCTTTAGATAGCACAGATCCTTATTTTGTATATTTGAGCTACCACCTGTTAGCAGCAGTTTTACCAAGTAAAAATAATAAAGCTGCTGACTTTTGGCTATTACTAGATTTTATGTATTCTATTACTCTTAATCTTAGATCATTACTACATGCTTTTGTTAACATCTTTCCTTTTAATTTAGCATATATAAATCCTTAAATAAAGTTAATTTACTATAGTATGTATTTTTTGCTCCTCTCAACTAATAACTAAGAGAAGGATATGCCCTTGTTAAGATAATAATTTCTAAGGAATGTATTGTATGTTATTAGCAATTATTTTTTCTGCTCTTGAAGTCCCTTCTATTATTAATTCATTAGCATTAGTTTCTAGGGTATTTACCTTAAATCCCTTTAATATTTTTACCTGACTTAAAGGTATTATTTTCCCATTAATCCAATGCCCTCTTGACCATAGCTCTGCGTCTGACCATATATCTAGTTTGTTTGACTGATATAGGGAAGGTCTTGCGTCCCATGCCCATAGAAACATATTTTGAACTATTTCATTTTTATCTCGCCAATATTCTAGAGTACCTCTAATTGCTCTCATTTGAATAGAAAAATCTGGTCGTCCGCTAGACTTTTTAGGAATTCCCCCATCAATTGCTTCTGGATTCCAAAATTTATTAGGTGTATTAGTTGCCATATGCATTGATGGAAAACCAAATTCTGTGAACCATAGGGGTTTCATTTTAGGTTTCCATTCGGTTTTGATTCCTTTTGGAGACCAATGCTCGTTCTTCCACCAATATTCAATCTGTTTCAATCCCCATTCAGGCATAATATCAGATTTATTATTGCGGTCATAGTAGTAATCCCATAATTCTCCGGAACTCCATCCTTTTTTTATTTCTTCTATGCTAATATCACCCATGCTTTTGTTAGTTATAGGTAAATAAGCATCTATTCCCACTACATCAATATATTGCGATGACCATAATGGATCAAGATGGTGAAAGCCATTTTTATCATGGTGATACTCTCCCCAATTTGCAGCATACGTAATGATAACATCAGGTCCTAAAATAGATTTTATTTTTTTGGCTAAATTAATTAACTCTACTACGGCGGGATAATGTTTGGGGTCCGGGTAAGAATAACGTTCATCTGTAGATTGTGTTAATTCTTGCATTTCAGATCCAATAACAAAGGCATTTACTTTGCCTTTTAGTAAATGAGCATAATGTAAGATGAATTCGTTATAACCATTCTTTTTGGTAAAGAATTTATGGATATCATCTGGATTCTTGGCTTTTATATATCCACGCCATGGTTTCCCTGGAATGTCCATCAAAATCATAGGGTAGAACATCACCTTAAAGTTTTTAGAATTTAATGCTTCTATATATCTAACCAGGCTATTGTCATTGATTGTTCCTCCGTAGTTAGGGCGGTTTTGTAAATCTTTTGATATTAAATGGGCGTGTTCTCTATCATATTCACCTGACTTCCAGATTTCAGACATTTCAGTGGTTTTATGTTCTACTCCAGGTATAATTTCTATGTTAGATACATCCATATTATAATTATCTTTAGTAACTCCAAACCATGAAACCACCGGGGCTGTCCATTTTAGATTTGGGAAAGTTTTAGATAATTCTTCAATATTATAGGAGGCGTCAGAAATATTTGCATTGTTATTAGAGTTAATTGCCTTTCCGTCTTGGTTATATATGACTTTAGTGTCATAAACAAATTCACCTGTTCCTGGAATAATATTTATTCCTTTTAGAAGTTTTTGTACAGATAGCATATTTTGTGATGAGGCTATGGTTATTTTAGTGTTATTGGCATTTAGGGGAAGTCCAGTTATTATTGCTTCTGAAGATTTAATATAAATGTTTTCTACAGAAATATTAGGGTTTGTAAGCAAATGTGCATTTATTAGAGTTAGGTTTTTTATCTGTATTTTGTTTAATTCTCCAACAAATTCAATTCCACATTGGCTTATGCATCTAATAGACATATTTTGTATAGAACTTAATGAATTAATGTCAGTTTGAAAGTTAAGTATTATTTTTTCAGCACTGGCAGCGTTAGTAAGTTTTACTACTAAGTCTTTGTTAGTTATAACTATTGGTATTTCTGATACATGCTGTGAAATATAATTACTTACCTCAAAAGTTAGAGAGTCATTTTGCGATATAGTTTCTTTAAATGTACTACATCCGTTTAAAAGAAAATTTAACCACAAGATAATAAAAAACTTTTTCATAATTTAGATTTCTTATTTTCTATTGCTCTAACCCAGGCGTGCCAATCTCTTATGCCTAGGTTTTCTTCGAAGCTTAAAAGATCCTTTACAGCTTGCTTGCATATTTCTTCTGGAGGATATACTATTTTCTGAGAACTTTGTAGAATTAAGCATTGAGTTTGACAGGCCATTTCAAGGTGATATGCTCTGAAAAGGGCTTCCATAATAGTTTTACCACAAGTTACCATGCCGTGGTTACGCATTAGCATAGTATTGTTTTTTCCTAAATCTTTTACTAAATCAACTCCATGAATAGAATGATCAAGGGCTAATGAATTATAATCATGGTAAGATATTTGGTTATAGAAATGCAACGCCCATTGGCTGATAGGAAGGAGTCCTTCTTTCATTGCTGATACCGCCACTGATGCTGGAGTATGCAAGTGAAAGACTGCTTGGATATCTAAGCGATGTTGGTATATATTTCCATGAATTATATATCCAGTTCTATTATATTGATATTCTTCTCCTTCTATAACTTTGCCATCTAATGAAGCTTTAAGAAGACTCTCTTCTGTTACTTCCTCAAATCTTAGACCAAAAGGATAAATATAGTATTGATCTTTTTGAGGAACTCTAGCGGATAGATGAGTGTAGGTATGGTCATCCATTTTAAGGTGAGCAAGAATTTGATATGCAAGTGCTAGATTTTTTTTTGTAATGTTCATTATATTATCTCTTTTATTTTTTAGGCTAGGTTAAATATTGCAATCATGGTAGGAACATAAAATAAGGCAAAAACTGTACTTAGAATAACGCTAGCTGCTACTTTCTCAGGATGAAGATTTAGAACAGTTGAGATAATAATATTATTAGCAGCCAATGGAGCTGTAGAAAATAATATTATCATTTTATGAACTATTGGATCATATGTATGTAGTAATGTTTTATCTAGAGTAACAAAAGTTAAAGCTAATAAGGGCCAGAAAATAAATTTCACTACAAAAGTTGCGCTAATAAACTTGAAGTCTAATTTAAAATCCTTAATATCTGCAAGGCCAAAACCAATCATCATCATACCTAAAGTGGCATAAGCCCCTTGAATATTTGCAAATACATCATTGAACATTTTAGGAACAGCAAACTGTTCTACCCCGCTTACTATGAAACCAAAAATCATTGCATAAAGAGAAGGGAGCTTTGCTATTTTTATAAAACTTTCATAGATGCTAAATTTACCTCTGGAGGCAATAAAGAATCCGGTTGTGCTTTCATATATACTATTTCCTAATACCATCACTACGAATATTCCAGCGGCCACGTCATCAAAAAACTCCCAAACGATTGGCAGTAGAAAATAACCAACATTTGAATTAGCAGAAATAAAAGAGAAAGTTGCTCTAGTTAGATTGTTACAATATTTTTTTGATATCATAAAGGTTGATATAGCTATAATACTTCCAAATGCAGCGATCATTATAGGTAATATAACGATAGATAAATTTAACTCCAATTTTCCTACAGCATTAAAAAAAACTATTGGTGAAAGAATATAAAAAACCAATTTAGCTATAGAAATTCTATCAATATCTAAAACTTTATGAGCAATGAATCCTAGGCCTATCAGGCCAAATAGAGCCATTAATTTTACAAAAATAAAAAAACCGAATTCCATCTTAGTCTATTATTCAGGAGGTTATAAGGCCAGTGATTACCTAAAAGAGAATAGCAGATTAGTAAGAAAGTATAAACCTATAATTTTATGAATTGTTCTAGAATATCAATCATACGACGATTGATGTTTGTATAATCTTGTGCCAATAACTCTTTTTCTGTTTGGGTGAATTTTGATGGGGTCAAATCTTCAGGCGCTGCTGCTATCATTTTTATAATAGAGTCTAGGTTCATTTCCAAATGGCACTGAAATCCATATACATTATTTTTATATTTTATAATTTGATTTGGGCATCCTTCGCTTGAGGCTAACAAAACAGATGTGTTATCTATTCCTGGCATATCATTGTGCCAATGAATTACTGGAAAACTTTTGCTCATGTTTTGTAATAATGGATCATTGATTCCTTCTGTTGTGAGAGTAATAGGGTAAACACCAATTTCTTTCTCAGGGCTGCTTAAAGTTTTTATTTCCAATGCTTCGCTTATAAGCTGTGCACCCAAACAGATTCCTAGAATTTTTTTATTCTTTGAAATTGCTGTTTTAATTAAATTAATTTCATTAGCTAAGTAGGGGTGTTTTTGAAGGTTTTTAACATTTTGTGGTCCACCCATGATTATTAGAAAATCAAAATTATCTATGGAAGATAATACTTCTCCTTTATATGGGGTTTCAATTTTAAAGTTATAACCGTTATTTAATGCCCATTCTTGAATAACCCCCGGTGATTCAAAGTTTGCATGAGTGATACATAAAATATTCATAGTTCTTTTTTCGTGCTTCTGGTATTTTTAAGTTATAGATAGCAATTTTTTTGATTTGTGTAAATTAAAATCATTTGAATTTTCTTAACAATTGCTTTAGTTTGTTACTGATAGCAACCATCAAAATTAAGATCAAATTATGCAAGATATAGAACTAGAGTCGAGAGTTCGTGATTATTTTAATCTGTTAAAGCCTAGGGTTATGTCTTTAGTTGTATTTACGGGTATTACAGGTCTTTATCTGGCGCCTGGAGAGATTAATCTGTTTATTGCTGCGATAGCCATATTATGTATTTCTGTTGGGTCAGGAGCAGCTGGTGCCATTAATATGTGGTATGATGAAGATATTGATAATATTATGTCTAGAACTAAGAAACGCCCTATTCCATCAGGGAGAGTTGCAGCAGAAGATGCTTTATATTTAGGGGTATTTTTGTCTTGTGCTGCAGTTGCTTTAATGGGGCTGGCAGTAAACATTCTTTCAGCATTATTGTTGGCCTTTACGATTTTCTTTTATTGTTATATTTATACGGTTTTATTAAAAAGATCTACTCCTCAGAATATTGTAATTGGTGGGGCAGCAGGAGCTTTACCCCCATTGATTGGCTGGGTTGCCGTTACTAATCAGATTACTATTGAGCCAATTATATTATTTTTGATAATATTTTTTTGGACTCCTCCTCATTTTTGGGCTCTTTCTTTATATCGCTCAGATGATTATAAAAAAGCTAATATTCCTATGATGCCTGTAGTATCTGGAATTCAGTCAACAAAGATGCAGATTCTAATATATACAGTGCTACTATTTATTATAAGTATATTACCGTTTGTTTTTCATTTTGTTGGGAACATATATTTATATACTGCCTGTGTTCTAAACTTAATCTTTTTAGCCATGGTGATAGCTTTATATTTAGATTTTAAGAATAAAATAGCTGGTAAGGTTTTTGCTTATTCTATTTTATATCTTTTTGTATTATTCTTAAGTGCAATTATTGATAAGGCTTGGAGTAATTGACATGAAAAAAAATAAGAATCTTAAGTATAAAAATTATACTATGTTAGTGTTATTATTATTCTTTATAGTAATAATGTTTTGCTTAACCATTGTGAAGATGGGTCAATAAATTTCTTTCGGTTTATAGTTTTCATCATGTTTTGTAAGCAATTCTTTTGCAATAAATATATCGTCCACAAATCTTCCTTGCGCAACTATTCCCTGCTTCTCACGAAAAAGAGTTGGTAGAACTCCAGTGAACTTAATAACTATATCATTTTTGCCGTCAGTTAAACTAAATTTAGTGGTTAGTCCGTTATTAAATTTTTCAATAGAATTTTCTTCAACAAGTCCTCCAACTCTAATAGTTTGATTATTAATAGATTTTTCTTTCAATTCACTGGGGCTATAGAAAAACACTATATTTTGATTGAAGTTTTTTAAAATCAACCACAAACCAGTGCTTAATAATACAATTATAATTATAATGAGTTGTAGGCGCTTATATTTTTTTTTCATTAGAGTTTGCTTTTTTTAGCTGAAGGATATTTTTTGCCATAACACCTAATAAAATAACCAATGCTGAAATACAAACCAGATAAACATAAATAACATCACTCATAGTAATCATTGGCCTTTTATTTTTAAGGTTTTTGTTTTTGCTGATATAAAATCAGTGATAGATAAGAACACCCCTGAAACTATAAATAAGAAATGGGTTATAAGAAGCCATTTAAATTGTGATGGATTGAGAGGTTTATCAGACATAAATATTTTTAATAATTGAACACCAGATATTGCCACCATAGATGATATTAGTTTTAGTTTTAATGTGGAGAAATCAATGGATCCTTTCCAGTCAGGTTGGTCTAAATTATCAATTTCAAATTTTGAAACAAAATTTTCATATCCTGAAAAGATAACAATTAGAACTAGGTTACCTGCGAGAGATAAGTCAATTAAAGATAATGCTCCTAGAATTACATCTGTTTGAGAAAGATCATTTATTGTTAAAAGCAAATGCCATAATTCTTCTATGAAGCTGAACATTAACAAGGCAAGAGAAAGAGCTAGACCAATATAAAAAGGAGCCATCAGCCATCTGCTAGCAAATAAACCATGTTCTATGCATTTTTCTATTATATTATTTTTTTTCATTTGTTTTTCTATGATGTTAATGAGTATAAAACATATACTATTATTTATAATATCCAAAATATTGTAAATCAATCTTTAAATTAGATAGTGGTTGATATATATTAAAGCTATAATGTTTAAAGATAAAGAATGTATTAATGACCCAACAAAGTTTTCCCTTCGCTAGTGATCGTAATACAACTCCCATGATGAAGCAATATTTAGATATTAAATCTGAATATCCAAATTATATTTTATTTTATCGAATGGGAGATTTTTATGAGATGTTTTTTGATGATGCAACTCTTGCTGCGTCAGTATTAGGAATAGCTTTAACTAAACGAGGGAAGCACAAAGAGCAAGATATTCCAATGTGTGGAGTTCCTTTCCATAGCAGTGATGGATATTTATCTAAGTTGATAGAGCATGGGCATAAGGTTGCCATTTGTGAGCAAATGGAAAGTCCTGAAGAGGCTAAAAAGAGAGGTTACAAAGCCGTTGTAAAAAGAGAGGTTGTAAGAATTATTACTCCTGGAACTATAACTGAAGATAATTTGCTTAATAGCGGCTCTTCTAATTTCTTAGTTTCAATTGCCGCTATTAGGGATGAAGTAGCTCTTAGTTGGGCAGATATTTCTACTGGAGAATTTTATACCACAAAAACTAGTTTTCTTTCGTTAAATAATGACTTGTCTAGAATATCTCCCAAGGAAATTCTTGTTAGCGATAAACTATATCAAAATGATGACATATCATCAAGTCTGGCTGATTTTAGAAGAATTGTTACTATTCAGGCAAATAACCTTTTTGATTTGAAAAAAGCTGAACATAAAATTAGAAAATATTATGCTATTGTTAGCAGCGAGGCATTTGGTTTATATAGTCCTGTAGAGTTAATTGCTTGTGGTGCTATATTAGAATATGTTGAACTAACTCAGAAGAGTTCAGAGTCAAGAATTGGCTTCCCTAAGCAACTTGATAATGCATTATTTATGTCTATTGATGCTGCAACTCGTTGTAATTTAGAGCTTAATGTTAGCACTTCTGGAGAAAGAAAAGGAAGTTTACTTCATCTTATTGATCAGACTAAAACTAGTGCCGGTTCTAGGCTTCTTAGTCAATATTTTGCTGCTCCCTTAATAGATGTGGACGCTATTAATAATAGGCTTAATTTAGTTGAGTTCTTTCTTAAAAATACTGAGCTTACCCAAGAACTTATTTCAACTATGGCTCATATAGGAGATGTTGAAAGATCTTTAGCAAGATTTAGTTTTAATAGAGGTGGGCCAAGAGATTTACAAGTTATTCAGAAAAGTTTGCAATCTTCAGATTATATGGCAGCAAGTTTCGCTCATTTTACAGGAGAAATCAGTAATTACTTGCAGCAATATATAAGTAATTTTAGTGGTTTTGAAGGGTTATTAATGGAGCTTGATAATGCATTAAGTGATGAACTTCCAATGTTATCTCGAGATGGAGGTTTTATAAAACCTGGATATAACCATCGTTTGGATCAATTAAATGACCTTAAAAATAATAGCAAACAACAACTGCAGAATTTAAGGCAGAAATATATTAAAGAAACTGGCATTAATAGTTTAAAAATATCTTATAATAATGTGCTTGGATATTTTATTGATATTACGCCTCAGCATGCCTCAAAAATGAAAGATGAGTTATTTATTCATCGTCAAACATTAGCCAATTCAGTTAGATATACTAGTACAGAGCTTAGAGAATTAGAAAGTGAATTACTGAATCTTTCAGATAATATTTTAAAGTTAGAACTCAGCTTATATTCTCAGTTGGTGGAAGAGGTGTTAAGCAAAGCAGATGCTTTAGCATTATTAGCACATAGTATTGCAGTTATAGATGTTTCATGTAATTTTGCCTATATTGCGGTTAAAAATAATTATGTTCGGCCAATTGTTGATAATAGTCTTGAGTTTAAAATTAAAGCTGGCCGACATCCAATTATTGAAAAATCACTTAACAAAGAAAAACAAGAGTTTGTTGCTAATGATTGTAGTTTATTTGGTAAGCAGAATCTATGGCTTATTACTGGACCTAATATGGCAGGTAAGAGTACTTTTTTAAGGCAGAATGCTTTAATAACAATAATGGCCCAAATGGGAAGTTATGTTCCAGCTGGATCTGCTCATTTTGGCGTAGTGGATAAAATCTTTAGTCGAGTTGGGGCCGCAGATGATTTAGCCAGAGGGCGTTCAACTTTTATGGTGGAAATGGTAGAAACTGCTAATATCTTGAATAATGCCACTAATAAATCATTGATTATTCTTGATGAAATTGGTCGTGGAACTTCCACATATGATGGAGTTTCAATTGCATCTGCATGTTTAGAATTTATTCATGATAATTTAAAATCAAGAGCATTATTTGCTACTCACTACCATGAGCTCACAGCATTAAGCGGTCAGCTTGATTCTCTAGTTTGTTATACTATGCAAATTAAAGAATGGCAGAATAAAGTTATTTTCCTTCACAAATCAATTCCTGGAGTAGCTGATAAATCTTATGGTATTCACGTTGCCGCTATGGCCGGATTACCAAAGATTGTTATTCGTAAGGCTGAACAAATTCTAATCAATTTAGAGAAGGGGGCTGATCAGAAAATGGATTTAGACTTAAAATCTATTATAGTTGAAAGCAATCCTATTGTAGAATTAGTAGAAAGTATAAATGTTGATGAATTATCACCAAAAGAAGCTTTAGAGATATTATATAAACTGAAAAAAATGTCATAAGCTTTCATATTAATTTTTTGAATTAGTCTGTTCAGTTAGATGTATATGAAAATGGGAAAAACTGCATTTCTCAGGTTTTCCTAAATGGTCAGATATGGCCTTAAGGTTTATTTCTTCTTTGTCTTCTTTTTAGTAGAGTTTTTTTTCTTATCACCTTCGGAGATAATTTTTAATGCCTGTTCTAAAGTCATTGTAAAAATATCTTCTTTATTGGGTAGAGAAAAATATTGTTGATTATGAGCTATGAAGGGACCGAATCTTCCTTGTGCTAAAGTAACTAATTCTCCATCTTCGGGGTGCTTTCCTAAAGTTAAAGGTAGGGCAAACAACTTTTCTGCATGTTCTAAGGTGGCTTCATCAGGGGAGATAAATTTTGGTAATGCGCTGCGTTTGCAGTTTTTACCTTCTCCTAATTGGAAGTAATATCCATATGGTCCTTTTTTAAGCAACACATCTAAATCTCCGTGTTTACCAAGAACTTTATTGGCATCGGCAAAAGATGCTCCAGAAACAGACTTATTGCTATTATACGGCATAGTATGTTTACATTCAGGATATTTTGAACAAGAAAAATATAAACCGAATTTACCAGTACGTAGGTTTAATTTTCCTTCTTTGCAGCTCGGACATTCTTTATCATTATCTATAGCTAAATTTTCAATTAAATTTGAACTAACTAATTGAGCTATATCACCATTTTGTTTTTCTTTTGCTTCTTCAATATGTTGATGGAAATCTTTCCAGAATTTATTTAGCAATTCTTTCCAATCCATATTTCCAGCTGAAACAAAATCTAGATCATCTTCTAAATTGGCAGTAAAATCATATTCAACATATTGTTTGAAATAAAGTTTTAAAAATGTAACAACTATTTTTCCACGATCTTCACTAAAGAATCTTTTTTTCTCTAAGCGCACATATTCACGATCTTGGAGAACAGAAATAATACTAGCATATGTAGAAGGGCGACCAATACCAAGTTCTTCCATTTTTTTAACTAGGCTGGCTTCAGTATAACGCGGTGGAGGGTCTGTAAAGTGTTGGTTACAGGTTATTTCTCTGAGGTTAACTGATTCTTGCTCATTTATTTGAGGCAATAGTTTCTTTTCTTCATCTTCTTCATCTGGTTCATCTTTACCTTCGGCGTAAACTCTTAAGAATCCGTCAAAGACCATAATACTGCCTGTAGCTCTGAAGCCGGCTTGTTTATCATGAGATTCGATCTCAACAACAGTTAAATCAAAGTCGGCTGATTGCATTTGGCAAGCAAGTGTACGTTTCCAGACTAATTCATATAATTTAAACTGCTCTGGAGAAAGAGAAGACTTTAACGATTTAGGTTCTAAATTTATATTAGTTGGCCTAATAGCTTCATGAGCTTCTTGAGCGTTTTTCACTTTGCTTTTATAAATTTTTGCTACTGGAGGAATATATTTATCTCCATAGGAGTTTTTAATATACTCTCTTGCCATATTGACAGCTTCATTAGAAATCTGTACTCCGTCAGTACGCATATAGGTGATTAAACCGATTACTTCTCCATTGATGTCTATGCCTTCATAAAGTTTCTGCGCCACTTGCATGGTTTTGCTAGCATTAAAACCTAATTTACGTGAAGCTTCTTGTTGAAGGGTGGAGGTGATAAAGGGAGCCGCTGGGTGACGCTGAGTGCGCTTTTTTTCAACAGAGGTTACTAAATATTCTTTAGACTTAAGAGTTTTCTCGATATCTTTAGCTTGGTCTTCTTTTGTAATATCAAACTTATCTAGTTTTTTATTATTTAAGCTAACTAGTTTTGCTATAAAGCTATGAGAAGTTTTATTTAAGAACTCACCTTGGATTGACCAATATTCACGACTAACAAATTTTGCAATTTCATAATCTCTTTCGCAAATCAGTCTAAGTGCTACGGATTGCACTCTTCCAGCTGATTTACTTCCTGGCAGCTTGCGCCATAATACAGGAGAAAGCGTAAATCCTACTAAATAGTCCAAAGCTCTTCTTGCTTGTTGAGCGTTAACTAGATTCATGTCAATATCACGAGGGTGAGAGAAAGCATCATTAACTGCTTTTTTGGTGATTTCGTTAAATACTACTCGCTTTACATTAACTTCGCTTTTAAGCGCTTTTTTTTCTTTGAGTGCTTCAATTACATGCCAGGCTATTGCTTCTCCTTCGCGGTCAGGATCGCTTGCAAGGTAAATGTTTGAAGAATTCTTAATTGCTTTCACAATTGCTTGTACATATTTTTTAGATTTATCACTAATTACATAGTCCATGGCAAAATCGTCATCAGGACGTACTGATCCATCTTTTGATGGTAAATCTCTTATATGTCCAAATGAAGCCAGAACTTCAAAGTCTTTTCCCAAGTATTTATTAATAGTTTTTGCTTTTGAGGGGGACTCAACGATAACGAGGTTATTTGCCATAATTTTTAAAATTTATAAGTTAACAGAAATTTTATTACCAAAGTGCCTTATTATTTTGCCAGCTAGTTCTAACTCGACAACGGCAGTAAGGACTAATCCAACCGGTAATTGAGTGATAGATACTATCTCATCAATAGAAGTAGGACTTATACCAACTAAATTTATGAGTTCTATCCGTGCTTGTGTCAACTCTTTTTCAGTAAAATTTATTTTAAGGGGGGTTTTAGGAGTAGTTAGAAATTGTTTTTTTTGCTCGAGCAATGTAGTTACTTTGATAAGAGAGTTTTCTGTTAGGTCTAAAATATCTTCAGCTGTTTCTAACAAATGTGCCCCTTGTTTTAGTAGATAATTATTTCCTTGGTACCTTGGATCTAGAGGAAAACCAGGTACTGCAAAGACCTCTCTGTTTTGTTGAATAGCAAATTTAGCTGTAATTAAGGAGCCTGATTTAAGGCTTGCCTCTATTACCGCGACTGCGTTTGATATTCCAGAAATTATTCGATTTCGTTGAGGAAAGTTTTGTGGTTTTGGGATGCTTCCTAGTGGTAATTCTGCCACAATTAGTCCGCGTTCTGATATTTCCTTGTAAAGCTCTTCATGTTCTGGTGGATATATATGATCAACACCTCCAGCTAATACTGCTATGGTTGCATGCTCAACGCTAGCTTTATGGGCTGCATTATCAATGCCACGAGCAAATCCCGATACTATAACTTGTTTACTCATGGCTAGAGTTTTAGAGGTTTTGTAAGCAAATCTTAATCCGTTGGCAGAGGCATTGCGGGATCCAACTATTGCAATAGTTTTTCCGTTTAGTAAAGAAGTATTTCCTAAACAGAATAATAAAGGAGGGCAGTCATCTGTGGTTTTAAGTAAACTAGGAAAGTCGTAATCTAAATAAGAAAGGATTTTAACTCCTTTTTTCTCGCAAGCAGCTATTTCTTCTTCTGCTTGCGTTTTTGGATAAATTTTTATCGATTTTTCTTTTCCGCCGCGTAGAGAAAGATCTCCCACGTAATTTAGGGCGTTGCTAGCATTTTTATATAAAGTTATTAAATGCCAAAAAGTTTTCACTCCAACATTCTCAGATCGAATAAGTCGGATTATATCTACAAGTTCGATTTTGCTGGTTCTAGCCACAAGAGCAGTCCCTCATGCTATTATTTAAGCAGCTTCTATTGCCTTAACTTTTTTTGCTAAACGGCTAACTTTACGTGAAGCTGTATTTGGCTTCATTAAATTCTTTTTAGCGCCTTTCATAATTTTTGCTTGAGCAGATTTAAAAAGATCTTGAGCAAGAGCAGAATCGTTAGAAGCAACAGCTTCCTCAACTTTTTTTACAAAAGTTTTTATGTCGCTAGAACGAGATTTATTTCTTGCGTTTTGCTTTACATTTTGTCTAATCGCTTTTTTAGCTGCGGCGTGATGTGCCATTTTTATATCCTATATATTTTTAGTTCAATAAACTATAACAATATAAATTTCAGACTATTTGTCAAGAATCTTTTGGAGAATAAATAATATAACACAAAAAAGTTAGAGGTTTTTTTTGTAGTAGAGCTAGTTGAAGTATTAAAAATTAATTGGATCTGCAGAAGCTATATTAGAGATAAGAAAGACACAGATGGCTGTTTGAAATGTTAGGTAAATCAATAGGTTTACAGTTATATTATTGGTTGTAAGCTTAAAAAATGTTAGAAGTATAGTTTATTATCAATTTAATATAATTTAATGAGGATCTTGTATGAATATAAAAAAACTAGACAGCTATCTCAGTTTGTGTACCGAAGTATATGATTTAAGTAAACCTAAGCCTCCTGAAGATGCGTATGCATTTTATAGAAGCTATGTAGAGAGCTCTAAGGGCAATGTCTTAGAGCCAATGTGTGGAACTGGTAGGTTTCTACTTCCTTTGATGGAGGAAGGGTTTAATATTCATGGCTTTGATGCCAGTGAGTATATGCTGGAGGCTTTGCGCTTAAAGGCTAAAGCATTAAATTTGGAGCCCAATATATGGCAAGGTTTTGTGCAAGATCTTGATAGAGAAGATAAATACGATCTTATATTTATACCTGGTGGTTCGTTTGGAATTATTACAGATGAGTCTCAAGTGAAAGAAGCTTTGCAGAGTTTCTATAATCATATGAATAATGATGGGATTTTGTTGTTTGAAGTGGAGTCCATAAAGTCGCTTCCAGAAAGCGGT
Source organism: Rickettsiales bacterium (assembly GCA_025210695.1). Taxonomy (NCBI): domain Bacteria; kingdom Pseudomonadati; phylum Pseudomonadota; class Alphaproteobacteria; order Rickettsiales; species Rickettsiales bacterium. The sequence goes on along the minus strand of JAOARE010000029.1, from coordinate 6,053 downwards.
GTTTGGAAAGGGAGTGTTGTTCGTAGAAGTGATGAATCAGAGATAATGTTATCAATTTTGCCAACTCAAGGGGAAGACAATATTTATTCTTTCTTTCAAAAATATGAGCTTATAGAGAATAATAGTATTATAAAGACAGAAGTAGAAGAGTTAAGGCTGCGTCTTTATAAAAAAGATGATTTGCGCAAATTATTACAAGAGATTGGTTTTAAGGATATAAAAGTAATAAAATCTTTTGATAGAAATAAACCAGCTGAGGAAGAGGATGAAGTTTTTGTTTATGAGTGTAGAAAGTAAATAAGATGGACTCTTTGTCTTGAAAAAATGCTAGCTAATCACTATATCAACTGTTATATTGTTGGTTAAAATTCAAGTAAATTAAAAGGTAGAATTAGAATATGTTTAACATAGGGCGCAATTTATTGTTTTGGGTGGCCGCAATCATGTTGTTGGTTGTGGTATATGATGTTGTTAGTGGAGAAGGCTTAGGTGTTAATTCAAGTAAGGTTTCTTTCTCTGAGTTTCTTAATAAGGTTGATGAAGGTGTAGTGCGTGATGTAACTCTTCAGGGTAATAATGTAGAAGGTCATTTTAATGACGGTAAACAATTTGCTACATATATGCCAAATTATCCGGAGCTTGTTGATCGTTTAAAGCAAAATGGAGTGCGTATTGATGCAATTCCTTTAGATTCAAAAATGAATTCTTTTGTAGGAATTTTGCTGTCATGGTTCCCGCTTTTGTTATTAGTTGGGGTTTGGATTTATTTTATGAAGAATATGCAAGGAGGTAGTAAAGCTATGGGTTTTGGTAAATCTAAAGCAAAGCTCCTTACAGAGAATCATGTTAAAGTAACTTTTAAAGATGTAGCTGGTATTGATGAAGCAAAAGAAGAGCTATCTGAAATTGTTGATTTTTTAAAGAGCCCTAAGAAATTCCAAGAAGTTGGGGGGAAAATCCCTAAAGGCTGCTTGCTTATTGGCCCTCCGGGGACAGGAAAGACTTTGCTTGCTAGAGCGATAGCTGGTGAGTCTGGTGTTCCTTTTTTCTCTATTTCAGGTTCTGACTTTGTAGAGATGTTCGTTGGTGTTGGTGCAAGTCGTGTACGTGATATGTTCGAGCAAGGTAAGAAATCTGCCCCATGTATTATTTTTATTGATGAGATAGATGCTGTAGGTAGAAATCGTGGAATTGGTCTTGGTGGAGGTAATGATGAAAGAGAGCAAACCCTAAACCAAATGCTGGTGGAAATGGATGGTTTTGAAGCTAATGAAGGGGTTATTATTGTTGCTGCAACTAATAGACCTGATGTCTTAGATCCTGCTCTATTGCGTCCTGGTAGATTCGATCGTCAAATAATGGTTCCTGTACCTGATTTACTTGGTAGAGAGGAAGTATTAGGGGTTCATGCTAAGAAAGTGCGTTTAGGACCCAATGTTGATCTAAAAGTGGTGGCAAGGGGAACTCCAGGTTTTTCAGGAGCTGATTTAGCTAATTTGGTTAATGAAGCGGCTTTACTTTCTGCACGACGAAATCAAAAAGTTGTAACGATGTCTGAATTTGAAGAAGCCAAAGATAAAGTTATGATGGGTAGTGAACGTAAATCTTTAAAAATGTCAGATGAAGAAAAAACTCTTACAGCATATCATGAAGGTGGACATGCAATTGTTGGATTCTATCAACCTGAATCTGATCCTATTCATAAGGCAACTATAATGCCTAGAGGAAGAGCTTTAGGTATGGTTATGCGTTTGCCTGAGCGTGATAGATTTTCTATTACATTTGCTAAGTTAAAGGCTGATTTAGCTGTGGCTATGGGGGGTAGAGTTGCAGAAGAGATGATCTTTGGTGCCGAGAAAGTTACTAGTGGAGCATCTTCTGATATTATGCAAGCCACTAAAATGGCAAGATCTATGGTAAGTGAATGGGGGATGAGTTCTAAAATTGGTCCTGTTTATCATTCTGAACAACATGATCAATATGCTGGGCATCATGGAAAAGCTAGTTCAAGCGATACAAATAATCTTATAGACAGTGAAGTGAAGAAGTTTATTGAAGATGGGTATAAGCACGCTAAAGAAATTTTAGAGAAACATCTTGATCAATTGCATAGCCTAGCTAAATCTTTGTTAGAATATGAGACTTTAAGTGGAGAAGAGATTAAAGATTTGCTTGAAGGAAGAGGAATTAATAGAGAGAGAATTGATGCTAAACCTAAAGTTAGAAAATCATCATTTCCTAAAAGCAAAACATTAAAAGAAGGATTAGAAGGTGGGGCTGCATAGTAGCTCTGCTTCCTACATAATTTTATGAAGAACAAAAGAACGGCAATTAATCCAACTAGAGAAAAGAATTATCCTGGCTGGTATCAAGAGGTTATTAAGGCTGCAGATTTAGCAGAAAATTCTGTGGTACGTGGCTGCATGGTTATCAAGCCTTGGGGATATGCAATATGGGAGCATATTCAACAAGAATTAGATAAGCAAATTAAGACCACAGGGCATCAAAATTTTTATTTCCCTATGTTAGTGCCGTTGAGCTTTATGGCTAAAGAAGCGGATCATGTGGATGGTTTTGCTAAGGAATGTGCTGTTGTTACTCATCATAGATTAGAAGAAGATGAAGCAAAGGGATTAGTTCCAGCTGGAGAATTAGAGGAGCCTTATATTATTAGGCCAACTTCTGAGGCAATAATAGGAGAGTCTTATTCTAGGTGGATAAATTCATATCGTGATCTACCTCTTCTTGGTAATCAATGGGCTAATGTTATGCGTTGGGAAATGCGTCCTCGCATGTTTTTGCGTACAAGTGAATTTTTATGGCAAGAAGGTCATACAGCTCATGCAACAAAAGAAGAAGCTGTTGAAGAGGCTGAGAAAATGCTTCAGGTATATAAAGAATTATCAGAAAACTGGTTGGCAGTACCTGTTGTATTAGGTGAGAAAACAGCTAATGAAAAATTTCCAGGTGCTGATGTTACCTATTGCCTTGAGTCTATGATGCAAGATAAGAAAGCATTGCAAGCTGGTACTTCGCATTTTATGGGTCAGAACTTTGCTAAAGCATTTGATATTAAATTTCTATCAGATAAAGGTGTGAAAGAATATGCTTGGACTACATCATGGGGCGTTACTACTAGATTAGTTGGTGGTCTTATAATGACTCATAGTGATGACGATGGTTTAGTTCTTCCTCCTAAAGTATCGCCAATTCAAGTAATTATTATTCCTTTGGTACATAAGAAAGAAGATGAACAAAGAATTTTAGATTATTGCCAAGATCTTAATAATAGAATTAAGAGCCTTACCTATAATGGTCAGAATATTAGAGTTGAAGTGGATTTAAAAGAAAGAAGCAATGGTGAGAAGATATGGGGATGGATAAAAAAAGGTGTGCCTATTAGACTTGAAATAGGGCATAAAGAAATAGATAAAAATACAGTATTTATGGGGAGAAGAGATTTTGATCCTAATGATAAATCTTCAGTTTCTGTTAATGAGTTTATTGCAAAAGCAGAAGGAATATTAATAGACATTCAAAATAATTTATTTAATAAAGCTTTGCAATTTCAAACGGAAAATACTTTTACTGCCAATACACGTGAAGATTTTTATAAGTTCTTTAAAAAGGAATCAGAACAGCCGGGATTCATTATGGCCTATTGGGCTGGTGATGATGAAACAGAAAATGAATTGAAACAGCAGCTTAAAGTTACTGCAAGATGCGTTCCTTTAAAAACTAAATCACAATTAGGAAAATGTATTTTCACAGGTAGAGATAATTCTCTACTAACCATATTCGCCAGAGCGTATTGATTAGGGAAATAAGCTAATGAGAAAATATTTTGGTACTGATGGTATAAGGGGGACTGCTAATAAAGGAATTATGACTGCTGAGACAGCTTTAAGACTAGGGTTAGCTGCTGGAACTTTCTTTATTCGTAAAGATTCTCGTCGTAGAGTAATAATAGGGAAAGATACTAGATTATCGGGTTATCTTTTTGAAACAGCGGTTACGGCAGGTTTCTTGTCTGCTGGGATGGAAGTATTTTTAGTTGGTCCTATGCCAACTCCAGCAGTTGCGATGTTGGTTAAGTCTATGCGTGCTGATTTGGGAGTGATGATTTCTGCGTCTCATAATCCTTATTATGATAATGGTCTCAAGCTATTTGGTCCAGATGGTCATAAATTATCTGATCAAGTGGAAGCTAAAATAGAAGAGATTATGACTGATCCTAAGTTAATTAAATTAGCTGATCCAGAAAAGGTTGGAAGAGCAAAAAGAATTGATGATGCTCCAGGTCGATATATTGAATTTATTAAAAATAGTTTTCCAAGAAGTTTGAAAGGTTTGAAATTAGTAGTAGATTGTGCTAATGGAGCCGCTTATCATCTAGGAGAAAAAATTTTTTGGGAGCTTGGCGCTGAAGTTATAGAAATTGGGAGCCGTCCCAATGGAGTTAATATTAATCTCGATTGTGGGTCTAATCATTTGGAGCAGTTATCAGCTGCGGTTATTGAAAATCAAGCTGATTTAGGGATAGCTTTAGATGGTGATGCTGATCGTCTTCATATGGTTGATGAAAAAGGAAATGTTATAGATGGAGATAAGATTTTAGCATTAATCGCTTGTCATTTAAAATCTCAAAATAAATTAAAGGATAATACAGTCGTAGCCACAACGATGTCTAATTTAGCTTTTGAAGAATATCTTAATAGTCAGGGGATAGAAGTAATTCGTACTCAGGTGGGAGATCGTTATGTGGTAGCTAAAATGGAAGAGCTTGGCTTAAGTTTAGGGGGAGAACAGTCAGGTCATATTGTTGTGGGTAATTATTCTACCACTGGTGATGGACTTGTTGCTGCTTTGCAAATGCTTGCTTTAATACAGGACCAAGATAAGCCAATAAGTGTTGTTGCTGATATTTTTACTCCTTTACCTCAAGTATTACGCAATGTAAAAATAAAAAATGCTGCTGATATTATGAAGAGTTCAAGTTTTCAGTCTGTTATTAAATCAGTTGAATCAAAACTAGGGAATAGGGGTAGGCTTCTAGTGCGTAAATCAGGTACTGAAGACTTAATTAGAATTATGTGTGAAAGCAAGGATGAAGAACTGATGAATAAGACCCTTGATGAGATAGAATCTGCTTTAGTATAATCACTTGTCAATGTGTTTGGCTACCCAGACTGTAGCATCGCCACAATTTCGATCTTCAATATTATGTTTTATAATTCTAAAATTATGTTGAGCTAATAAATTTTTATACTCATCTGGGGACAAAGATGCATGATATAGGCTTTCCCCGCCATTATTGCTCCAAACTTCTCCATTGTTTGTTCCTGAGGTGAATAGTAATACTCCATTTGGTAAGATATGGTTTTCAAAAACTTGGAACATTTTTCGTTGATCATTTTGAGTTAAATGAAAAAAACTATGCCAAGCAATTATTGCATGGAATTCTTGATCTAAATTGCATTCTCTCATATCTTCAACTAGGAATTCTGTATTTGGAAAACGGCTCTTAGCTATATCAATCAATTTTTTACTACCATCAATTCCTGTTAATTGATATCCGTTATCGATAAAATATTTACCAATGGGTTCTCCCATCCCGCAACCAAGATCAAGAACTTTTCCATTAGGTTTTATATTATCTATTACCATATCTAAATATGGTTTTTCGAAAAGATCACGACAGCGATGCTTATCAAACCAACTGGCTATTTTCTCATATGATTTATAAACATTAGTTTCATTCATGCGCTATGCTTATAGTAATTGGAGCTTTAGTAAAGCTTATATTATTTACTATTGCGTTGCAATAGGGGGGTAATTAATTGATACTTTCAGATTGTCTATTTTGAATGGCTTGTTCGATGGCTTTTAAAACTACGTCTTTTTTATATGGTTTGCTTATAAAGCTTACTATTCCCATATTATAGGCTTTTTGAATTTCTATTTGGTCGGAGGTTCCACTTTGAAGAATAACAGGGATTTTAGCTAGTTTTGGATCTTTCTTTATTTCTTCTAAAATAGTTAAGCCATAGATA
>JAOARE010000028.1 GCA_025210695.1 Rickettsiales bacterium | reverse complement strand
GGTAGGCAGTTTGACTGGGGCGGTCTCCTCCCAAATAGTAACGGAGGCGTGCGAAGGTAGGCTCAATCTGGTCGGAAATCAGATGTTAGAGTGCAATGGCATAAGCCTGCCTGACTGCGAGACTGACAGGTCAAGCAGAGACGAAAGTCGGTCATTGTGATCCGGTAGTCCTGAGTGGAAGGGCTATCGCTCAACGAATTAAAGGTACGCCGGGGATAACAGGCTGATGATTCCTAAGAGCTCATATCGACGGAATCGTTTGGCACCTCGATGTCGACTCATCACATCCTGGGGCTGAAGCAGGTCCCAAGGGTTCGGCTGTTCGCCGATTAAAGTGGTACGTGAGTTGGGTTTAGAACGTCGCGAGACAGTTCGGTCCCTATCCGTCGCAGGCGTAGGAAATTTGAGAGGAGCTGTCCTTAGTAAGAGAGGACCGGGATGGACATACCTCTGGTGCACCAGTTGTCACGCCAGTGGCATAGCTGGGTAGCTACGTATGGAAGGGATAACCGCTGAAAGCATCTTAAGCGGGAAACCCCCCTCAAAACAAGATTTCCCCATTAGAGCCGTAGAAGACCACTACGTTGATAGGCCAGGTGTGTAAGCATGGTAACATGTTCAGCTTACTGGTACTAATAGCTCGATTGATTTTTAGTTGCATCTAATACTTTTATATGCAGCATTAAGTTTATATAAACCGGGAACATTAAAAGTTGTTGTTATATTATGTTATAAAAATCAGTATATTTTATACTTGACTTGTTTAAGTTTTAAAATATACTGATGATCTCAAATGAAGTTGTATTTAATATACTGCTTATAAAGCCTTCTTAAATTTTTAAGTTTGCTTACTAAGCTTGGTGGCAATAGCACAGATGAAACACCCGATCCCATCCCGAACTCGACCGTGAAAAGCTGTAGCGCCAATGATACTATGTCTTAAGGCATGGGAAAGTAGGACACTGCCAAGCTCAGTAAGCAAATTTAAAATATTCTCATTCTTAATTAAACAAAAATGAATTTTAAGTTATCTAAGAACTCAAGATCTGCAATGCTTATCTATTTTAATAATTGTCGATTTTATGGGCGCTTTATATATAAAATGGTTGTTTTGTTATTTTTTTTAATATTTATGTGGTTAGTATATATACATTCTGGGTATTTTAGAAAACTCAGATAGGTATATAGCGACTGTCTTTATAGTAACTTTAATTTCTATAGCATTAACTTACTATATATACACACCTATAGAAAATAGGATGAAGAGAAAAAACTAAAAGAAATTTTTGATAGATATGTAGTTTCTTTAACTCGAGATGAAGAAGAAATAGTTAAGGAATTCATATTAAACAATAGTCTTCATTTTGATTTATTCTTTGCTGATAAGGAAATATTAGAATCTTTATTTAATAAGCAAATTATATATAAAGACAAGGACACTTATAAAATGAAAAGATGGGCACTTGATTACTTTACCTTAGTAGAATTTAAGAATTCTTAAATATTCACAAAAAAATAACTGATTTAGTACATCGATTGTAGTAGTTTATATATAAATTATCTTATCTAATAGACTATAATACATGTCCAATAGTGGCTTTGTTGAATATATAATGGATCGATTATCACCTCTTGGAAATATTACCTCCAGGAAGATGTTTGGTGGTTATGGTTTATATTGCAATAAAATTATTTTTGCCATTATTGTAGATGATGAATTATATTTCAAAGCAGATACTGACTTAGGCAAAGAATATGAATCTGTAGGTTCATTTCCTTTTACATATCAGAAAGATGAAAAAAGAGTTGCTTTAAGTTATTGGTATGTTTCTATTGATATAATTGAAGATGAAGATAGCTTGAAGAAATGGTTCGATAAAAGTTTTGAGCTTGCTAAGTCCAGCAAAAAAAAGGAAAAAATGATGAATATAAATCCTAGTAGGGCTTGTGTTAAACCACTCTCTTAAAACATAGAGAGTGGTTTAGATTTATATTATTTTGTGAGTTTATCCCACCATCCTTTTAAAACAGACTTTGATTCAGGTTTTCTATTTCCAGAATTCTGGCGGTTACGATTATTTCTATATCTATTGCCACCTGGTCTGCGTTTGTTATTAATATGTGGTCTATCAGAATCAGGTGCATTGCTTGTTTTGCGTCTTTTACTGTTATGTCCAGATTTATGAACTCTATGGCGTGCTGCCATAGGAGCATTTTCATCTATTATAGAATGATCATTAACCTGATAAGGAGCAAGGTTATCACCTAAACCAAGTTGTTTTTCTTGAAGAAGAATATTATCTTCGAAGGTATCTGTTTCATAAGATGCCATATGTTCTTCGTCGCTAAGTTTTGGCTTGGAGTTTGCTTTATTAGAGTTTTTGTCTTTCTCAGTTTTTTCTATAGCGAATCCATCATAATATACTGTATTTTCACGGTGGAATACTACTTTGCATTTATGAGTTTTTTCTATTCTAATTAATTCTTCACGCTTATAATTTAGTAAATGTTCAATCATCTCTTGATGGGTGAACACATCTACTACGCTGCAATCTCCTTGATAAACTTCATTTTCTATTGTACGCAAAATAACTAATGCATTAGAATCGAAAGATTTGATATATCCTTTACCAGTACAAGCAGGACAAACCACAGTATTGGCTTCAGTAAAGCTAGATTGCAATCTTTGTCTTGAAAGTTCTAGTAAACCAAATGCACTGATATTTCCTAATTGAACTTTAGCTCTATCTTCTTGGAATGCGTCGCGTAATGCTAGTTCTACAGTTTTGCGATTATTAGCTCCCGCCATGTCAATGAAGTCAATTACAATTAGCCCAGACATATCACGCAGCCTTAATTGTCTAGCAACTTCTATGGCTGCTTCAGTATTGGTTTTAGTAGCAGTTTCTTCAATATTACGTTCATTTGTTGCTCTTCCTGAGTTAACGTCAATAGCAATTAAAGCTTCTGTAGGATTAATAACAATATAACCTCCAGATGGAAGGTTAGCTGTAGGAGAATAAAGAGAGGATATTTGTTCATCTACGTTAAATTTAGTAAAAATTGGAGTTCTAGCTTTGTATTCTCTAACCTTTTGTGCGTGCAAAGGCATGATTTTTTTCATGAATTCTTTGGCCGCTTTAAAAGATTCAGTGCCTTGAATTAGAATTTCGTCAATCTCACTGCTATATAAATCGCGGATTGTTCTTTTTAATAGATCACTTTCAGCATGAATAAAAGTATTTACTTTAGATTTTATAGCATGCTCACGGATTGCGTTCCAAAGTCTAGCTAAATAATAATAGTCACGACGGATATCACTGAAGCTTTTTCCTGCTCCAGCCGTGCGTAGGATTATACTAACACCATCTTGAAGCTTTAGGTTAGATATCACATCTCTTAGATAGTTTCTGTCTCCTTGGTTAACAATGCGACGAGATACGCCGCCTTGCTTATCGCTATTTGGCATAAATACACAGTAGCGGCCAGCTAAAGAAATATAGCTTGTGCAAGCAGCTCCTTTGTTCCCACGTTCTTCTTTAAGTATCTGAACAAGAATCACTTGTCCTTTTCTTAGAACGTCTTGGATTTTATATTTTTGATGTATAGTTTGACGAGGCTCTTCCGAAGCTTCTTCGTTAATTACATTATCTTCTAGAGCAGAATCTAATACAAGCTCTTCTGCTTTAGATTCTTCTATAGGTCTTTCTGTAGTTAGAGATTCAGGAATGGTTTCTTCTTCATTTACTTCTGGTAGATTAATAGCTGCAATTTTATCTTTAATTGCAGCGCCAGTTTTTTCTTGTTCGAAAGATCCTTCTGTAGATTCTAGGAAATAATCTGGATGTATTTCAGCAAAGGGTAAGAATCCATGTCTATTTCCACCATATTCAATGAATGCAGCCTGTAGTGATGGTTCAATTCTTGTTATTCTTGCTAAATAAATATTTCCTTTTAGTTGTTTTTTATGACTATTTTCGTAATCAAATTCTTGAATGTTGTTTTGGTCATGAACTACTACCCTGGTTTCTCCAGGGTAGACAGCATCGATTAATATCTTCTTTGACATCTATTAAAATCTCCTTCAATCTCTCTTGAAATTTGTTTAAGCTCATCATTATGCACATAGAAGGGTGCAAGCTTTGAATAATTGTTTGTGTAATATTTGCTAAATTTATTTGTTGGGATTTATGGTTCATATGTGATAACCAATCTGCAATTAGCAGTAGTAATATCTTAAGGTAAGATATAGCTTTAGAACTAGAAAAAATTCTTTGAATCAGTAACATTAATTAGGTTTCCTACTAATTATATAGTAAATACTTATGCATAATAAATTTTAGCATTGTTAATCTATACAACAATTACGTGTGATAGTCTAGCAAAATATGTGGTTACTAAGCTATTCTGATATATTATATCTTCTACATAGTTTATTAATATTATTTTCTTCCCTGAATTATAATATCTACTGATTCGGTGTTATTTATAGTATATAGATCACCAAAATTATCCACTTCCCCAGCAGAAATTTTATGTAATATTCTGCGCATAACTTTGCCTGGTCTAGTTTTTATATGAAATATTAGGAGTGTCACCCTCAAAGCAACGTAATTGTTACTATGATGATAGTTAATAACTGAGGGAGGTTCAATAGATTTAAATTATATAGGATAATAATCTATTGAACTTTATTATAGGAAGTAATTTTATTCTGATGTGTCCATTCCCTCGAATGCTTCATCCCAAGATCCAGTGGTGGCTGCTTTAGTATATTCAGTTACTCTGTTTTCAAAGAAGTTAGCATGCTCTACGCCATTGAGAATTTCATCTAACCATGTTAAAGGATTATCTTCAACCATGTATATTTCTTTTAAGCCCAGTTGCATTAAGCGACGATCAGCAATATAACGGATATATTTTTTAACTTCTCTAGCCGTTAAGCCTTCAATATCTCCTACTTCAAAGGCAAGATCAATGAATGCATCTTCAAAATGGACAATAGTGGCACAAGCTTCATATAATGTGCTGCGCATTTCTTCATTCCAAACCTCAGGGTTTTCTTGAATGAAGGTTTTAAAAAAACGAATTATTGAATTGGAATGTAGAGTTTCATCTCTAACGGCCCAGGAAACAATTTGTCCCATTCCTTTCATTTTATTAAATCTTTGGAAATTTAATAGAATGGCAAATGATGAAAATAACTGCAGACCTTCAGTAAAAGCACCAAACACCGCTAAAGTCACAGCGATTCCTTCTTTTGAGTCTACATTGAAGCGATGCATATAATCATATTTATCCTTCATTTCTTTGTATTTTAAGAATGCCTGATACTCTGTTTCTGGCATTCCTATAGTATCAAGTAAATATGAATATGCAGCAATATGTACTGTTTCAATATTAGAGAAGGCAGCAAGCATCATTTGTACTTCAGTAGGCTGGAATACTTTAGAATAATTTTTCATATAGCAATTATTTACTTCAATATCTGCTTGAGTAAAGAAACGGAAAATTTGAGTTAATAAGTGCTTTTCTCCTGGAGTTAAGTTATGTTTCCAGTCTTTCACATCATCAGATAATGGAACTTCTTCTGGTAACCAGTGAATTTTTTGTTGAATATGCCAGGCCTCATATGCCCACGGATAATCAAATGGTTTATATATTGGTTTTGCATCTAGTAATGACATAGTTTTTCCTTCGGTTTAAAAAATGGTATAAATTAAGTATAGGTGCTAGATAGAGAAATGTCCATAAAAATGATATATATTGTGTATTTTTTTGTTGCGATGCACTATATATGGTGTTTGTTCTTTTGGTTGAAGAGGGGTAGGTGTTGATGTTTTTGTAAATTATATATTTAATCTTTCCTAGTCTGCTTTTATGAAAATTTATTGACATTCTATTGTTTTAGTATATAAACCTTTATATCTCTTAATAATTTAATAAATAGACGTTTATATGTTTAATAATCCTTTATATATGGTCAGTGCAATTGCAGCAGTTAGTTTTGCAGGTTATAAATATGTTCATAACATAGAGCCAAAATCATTTAAAATAAGTGTTTCTAGTGCAATGGCTGTGGTAGATCGTTCTATGCAAACAGTTGGTATAAAATTAACTACAGGGAAAGTAGCAGATGCAGGAGATTGTTATACTTATATTGAAAATGTGTATGATCTAGCTTCTAAATTATCCCCTAATCAAGAAGAAGTTTTAACATTAACGGATTACTTTAGTAAGGAATTTAAAAAAAATATTTTAAAATCTTCACAAGATGTAGTTTATCAACAGGAGGCTGTAAATCTATTAACTAGTTCTATAAATGAAGTTGTAAGCAGATTGACTTTTCAAGAATTTTTTAAGATGTCGAGAGTTTCGGATCAAGTTAGCTATAGTTTTATACATTCATCAAGTGCAATAAAAATTGAAGAAATAGCAACTGATTGTGCTAAAGAAGGTGTAGATGCAATACTTGCATTGCCAGATCAGTGGTCAGGAGCGGATATATTTGGGTTCTTGGCTCTGAGTGCCTTCAGTGGTTCTGTTATTGAAGATCTATATTATTATCAATCTAATCATACAAGCGTTTAAGCTTTTTTAGTCTAGTAGTTATAATGTTTTTATTACTACTAGCCTAAATCACAAAATAAAATTACTTAGATCTCTATTTATAATTAGTCCTTCTAATGTTTTATCTACATAATTACTATCTATAGATATTTTTTGATTCGCTTTTTCTGGAGCATTAAAGCTAATGTCTTCAAGAAGTTTTTCTAAGATAGTATGCAGTCTTCTTGCACCAATATTTTCAACATCTCTATTAATCTCAGTTGCAAGATCTGCAAGTTTATTAATAGCACATTCTTCGAATACTAATTTACAATTTTCTGTTTCCATTAGAGCTACATATTGTTTGATTAAGCTGGCCTCTGGTTCCACAAGAATGCGTACCATATCATCTTTGCTTAATGGGTTTAGTTCTACTCTAATTGGTAATCTTCCCTGTAATTCGGGTAATAAATCTGAGGGTTTAGCAATATGGAATGCTCCTGATGCTATAAATAAAATATGGTTAGTTTTAACTATTCCATGTTTTGTTGTAACGCTTGTTCCTTCAATTAAGGGCAATAAATCACGCTGCACCCCTTCGCGGCTAACTTCGGCTTTATTTCCTTGTCTAGTGGCAATTTTGTCTACTTCGTCTAAGAATACTATTCCATCATTTTCTACCATTTCTATTGATGTTTTAATGATGCTGTCTTCATCGATTAGTTTGTCGCTTTCTTCATTTATAATTACATCATAAGCAGTACGAATATTCATTTTACGAATTTTCATTTTAGGTCCGCCCATTGCTTTTCCAAGCATATCGCTTAAGTTTAGTACTCCCATTTGACCGCCAGGCATTCCAGGGATATCCATGCCATTAAATGGAGATGAGGGAGCTTCTTGTACTTCAATATCTATTTCACGATCATCTAATTTTCTTTCTTTGAATAGCCGTTCAAATTTACTTCTGGTTTCTTCGCTTGCTGTTTGGCCAACTAAGGTATTTAAAATGCGATTTGTGGCATTAACAGTCGCCTCTTGATTAACTTGTTGATGCATATCTTTGCGTACCATAACAATAGCAACGTCTAGTAAATCACGAATTATTGACTCTACATCTCTTCCAACATATCCCACTTCAGTAAATTTAGTTGCTTCAACTTTAATAAATGGAGAATTTGCAAGATTGGCTAAGCGTCTTGCAATTTCAGTTTTACCAACTCCTGTTGGCCCAACCATAAGAATATTTTTAGGAACTATCTCGTTTTTTAAGGGGGCATTTACTTGTTTACGTCTCCAGCGATTGCGTAGAGCAATAGCCACAGCTTTTTTAGCTTCATCTTGTCCAACAATATAGCGGTCAAGTTCAGTTACAATTTGTTTTGGTGTTAGGTGTTCTGTGTTTTCCATTATAATTAAATTACTTCCATAGTTAAATTGCTGTTAGTGTAGACACAAATATTAGCGGCTATTTTCATTGATTTTTTGATGATTTCTTCTGCAGACAAGTCTTTAACATCGATTAATGCACGAGCTGCAGAAAGAGCGTAATTTCCACCTGATCCAATTGCAGCTATTCCATCTTCTGGCTCCAATACATCACCATTGCCTGTAATAATTAAAGTAACATCCTTATCAAGAATGACCATCATAGCTTCTAATTTGCGAAGATACTTATCAGTACGCCAATCTTTTGCAAGTTCAACAGCTGCTCGGGTTAATTGACCTGGGTGTTTTTCTAATTTTTCTTCTAAACGTTCAAATAAAGTAAAAGCATCTGCGGTTGCTCCTGCAAAACCAGCCAGAATTTTTCCTTGGGCCATTGTTCTAAGTTTTTTTGCAGAAGACTTAATGATTGTTGGTCCTAAGGAGACTTGTCCATCTGCTCCGATCGCTGCTTTACCATTTTTTCTAACGGATAAAATAGTAGTTCCATGCCAGGTATCATTGTGCATATCACCATCCTTATATATTTTTAGTAGGGTGTAATAGTTATAACAAATTATATAGGCTTAGTAAATCTAGAAATAATTATTAAATTTAAAATTTCTATAGCCAATATCTAGTATCTTTACTATTATATGTGCTGCTCAAATATTTAAATATTTTAGAAAATGTTAGAAGTCCAGAAAATTGGTAAAAGATATGGTAAGCGTTCAGTAGTACGCAAGGTAAATTTAAGTTTATCTAAGGGAGAGGTAGTTGGGTTGCTTGGTCCTAATGGAGCTGGAAAAACTACCTGTTTCTATATGATAAGTGGGTTGATTAAACCAGATTATGGTCAGATATCATTAAATGGTGTTGAGATTACAAACTTGCCCATGTATCGCCGGGCTCAGTTAGGAGTGGGTTATCTTCCTCAAGAATCATCAGTGTTTCGTGGTTTAACAGTTGGAGAAAATATCGAAGCGGTTTTAGAGGCTGTAGAGCCTATTGAATCGGAGAGAGAAAAACGATTAGAGGAACTGCTTGCTGAATTTTCTATTACTCATTTAAAAAATATTCTGTCAATTAATTTATCTGGAGGAGAGAGAAGAAGGTTAGAAATAGCTAGAGCATTGGCCGTTAACCCTGAATATATTTTGTTAGATGAACCATTAGCTGGTATTGACCCAATTGCAATCGCAGATATTAAAAATCTAATTTATCATTTAAAAGATAAAAATATAGGGGTGTTAATCACAGATCATAATGTGAGAGAAATGCTAGATATAGTGGATCGTACTTATATTATTTACGATGGTGAAGTATTAATTGAAGGCGATAAGGAAGAAATTATTAGTCATGAGGTAGTTAGAAGAGTATACTTAGGAGATGTATTTAATATTAAGTAAATAAAAGTTTTTAGGCAATAATTAATCATAGGAGTATAAAATATGGTAACAACAGTTTCTGGTAAACATATGGAAGTTGGTGCGGCTTTACAGGAGTATGTTAACGAAAGAATTACCAGTGGAGTAAAAAAACATTTAAATGATGTTACTCAATCTAAAGTAACTTTTTCAAAGAATAACTATTTATATCATGTGGATCTTGTTATTCACGATGCCAATATTGGTTTGGTTAAGGCTGCAAGTGAGTCTGATGATGCATATGCTGCATTTGATAGTGCTCTTGTTAAAATGGAGAAGCAGCTAAGAAAATACAAAGGTAAAATAAAAGATCATGCTAAGAAAGGAAAAGAAAATCTAGAGGAAGTTATATCTGGGGTGAAATATGTTTTAAACGTTCCTCAGGCTGAGGTTAATCAAGAAGATAATCAACCTCAAGAGCCAGTTACTATTGCTGAAAAAATCACCAATATTGAAAAACTCACTGTGAGTGAAGCAATAATGAAAATGGACTTAGGGCATTTGCCGGCATTGCTTTTTATTAATAAACTAAACGATCGTTTAAATGTTGTATATCACAGAGTTGATGGAAATATTTCTTGGGTAGATCCAGGAGATAAATAGTCTTTTTGGTTTTTAAATTATTTGGAGGCCGGGGTCGGAATCTAACCGACGAATAGCGGATTTGCAGTCCGCGGCATTACCACTTTGCTACCCGGCCTTAAAATCTTTAAAATTCAATCAAACAGTTGATTTTTAAAGTAGAAGTAATTATATAAACCTATGCGTATTAAATAGCAAGCTTTTTATATTGCTAAATCAATTTAGTTATAGCAATATGATAATTATACATAAACCTTTAAATTAATAATAGTGAAAATTTTATGAAGAAACTTAATGCCGCAATTGCTTTATCTTGTTTGTTGTCTAACTCATCTTTTGCTACTACTTTATCTGAAGCTTTGGCTCATACTTATCAAAATAATCCAGAGTTGATTTCTGAAAGAGAAAAATTAAAGGTCACTGATGAAAAAATGTTTAAGGCAATTTCGGGTTTCTTACCTAAAGTGTATTATAGAGCCCGTAAGACTCAAGAGAAGCAAGATACGGCTACCACAACTTTCACGGGGAAGCGAGTTAAATTAGAGGACTGGAGAGATAGCAAAGTTAAAGATTCTTCATTTAACTTGGAACAAAATGTTTTTAAAGGTGGCCAGGATATTATGGCTATTAAGATGGCAAAATATTATATTGAGGCAGGGCGTACAGAGTTGCTAGCAAAAGAGCAAGAAATTTTACTTAAGGCTATCAATGCCTATTTAGAAGTTATTAGGACTCAAGAAGTATTGTCTATTACTAAAGAAAATTATCAAGCTTATGAGAAGAAATATCAGGCTATCAAAGACAAAGTTGAAGTTGGAATTGCTAAGAAAGCAGATTTAGCAGATGCAATCTCTCGTAGAGCAGATGCAGAAACTAATCTTACTATAGCATCGGGTTATTATAGTTCTGCCTTAGCAAGTTATATCCAAGTTATTGGGTTAGAACCTGAAAATATAGAATTAAGTGATAATTTGAGTGTTGCGCCTAAAGATCAAATGGAGTTATTACAAAAATCTCTGGAAGCTAATCCTCAGTTGATTAATATTATGTTACAAAAGAAAATATCTGATATTAGTGTTATATCCAGTGCGGCTACTCTTTTACCTAGTGTTGATGTTGGTGGTAGTATAGGAAAGAATTGGCAAGATACGAGAGGCGTTGATACTTCCCAACCTTATACTAATTCTAAGGCTGTGTATGTTAGCGTTACTGTTCCAATTTATCAGCAGGGTGTTGAATATTCTGGCATAAGAAGTAGTGAAGCTCAGGCTGCTCAATATAAATATTTACTTAGAAATACTAAAGCTTCTGTAACGCAAGGGGCAACACAGTCTTGGAATGATTACGTTGGTTCTCAAGGTAGTGTAAAATCTGGAAAAGAAGCTGTTAAAGCAGCGGAAATAGCACTTGCGGCTAAGCAGCAAGAATATGATGAAGGAGTTGAAACTCTATCTAATTTACTAGATGCGCAAGAAAAATTATTTCAATATAAGATTAAATTAGCTCAAGTAACTACGGATGCAGCATTAAGTTATTATAAGATGGCTAGTTTTATGGGTAAATTAAATGCTAAGGATTTATCATTACCAACAAAAATCTATAATCCTTCCAAGAATTATGATAAAATCAAGTTTAAGTTAGTTGGAATTTAGTACGTCTCTCCTCTAGGGGGGAAGAATTTCTTAAGTTTTTTAGATAAATGTTTTATGATAGAAGATGAAGAGTCAATAGAGAATACATTAAAATCAGTGAAAGATATGATTAAATCTTCACGCAAGAGCTCTGATCTTGATAATGAAATACTTGAGCTAACGGAAGATGATCTTTTTGACGATCAAGATGAAGATTATCAAGATATTGATGATAATAAAAAAACATTAAAAAATTCCCATCCCATTAACCAATTGTTAACTCCAATAGGTAATAATAGCAATATTGGTCTTGAACAAGCAATAGCTGAATCTATAAAGCCGTTTTTAAAAGATTGGTTAGATCAAACTATCACTAGCATTGTAAAAAGAGAACTTAAAAAACAAGATAAATAAAAATGGGTAATAAGAGAAGTATTTTTCTTATATTAATAATATTTTTAAGTTGTAATTTAGCTGAAGCTTCTAGCTCTAGAAGGTCTAATGCTGTTAATAATGCTAATAAATATGATTTTTCAAAGTCTAGTCCCAAGAAAGATGCGGCTAGTTTTGCTAAGGATACCAAAAATAGCAAAATAAATTCATCCATACCTAAAGATTTAGATGCTATTAGAGCAAAAAGAGAAGCTACATATGGTTCTCGAAGAAACCCTACTCCGATGGGACTTAACGTTCCAAGCAGCGCTTCTGCTTCTGAAATTCCCACTAGTAATTATGAAGATTGGATGCCAGAACTTAATAAGGATCCTACAAAAGAATCAATAATTAGATTAGAGAAACAAAAGCAAGAGCAGGAGAAATTAGTCAATGAATTATTAGAATTGAATTATAATGTTCATACTCCTCCTATGCAATTATATGGTGTTAATAATACAGCAAATAATAAATCTTTGCCTCCAGTTTATCTAAAATCTGAATATTTTCAGATGGCTTTTATGGTTGTTGAGAAAGATAACCAAGATGCTTTACGTGGGTTTCTAACGAATCATAATTTCCTTAATAGACAAAATGAGAATGGAGATACTTTATTAATTCATGCCATTCAGAACAATGCAATAAATGCAGCTCGTGTATTATTGGCTAGAAAAGCATTAGTAGACGTTGCTAATAATCAGGGAAGAACAGCTTTGCATTATGCTGCTGCTTTAGGGAATCCAGACTCTGTAAAGTTGTTATTATCTATGGGCGCAAATCCATATCTAATAGATAATATGGGAATGACAGCTTTGGATTATGCTACTATTAAGAAACAGTATCAAGTTGAAGGTATAATCAATAAATATTTGGAATCAGAATAACTTATGAAAAAATATATTAACATCATATTTAGAACTATTATAATACTATTCTTTGTAGCAATAGCTAGTTATGCGAACATAGCTATATTTGTTTTTCTTATTATTCCAACAGCAGATTTTTTCGACATTCAAGGTTTATTAGAGTTTTATCTAAGCATTGCTAAGTGGATTATTACTAATTATAGTCAATTAACGTTTCAAGGATCATATACCCTAATTGCTGGATATCCTGCTGTAGAATTTTTATTAGCAAAGTTCTTTGGTCTTTTTATAGGGATATATGGCTTCCTTATTATAATGCTAAAGAAAAAATGGAACAAAATTACTCATCATGATATTTTTAAAGGGAAAGAAAAAGTGCATGGTGATGCTAAATGGGCTAGTGATGACGATATTGAAAGAGCAGGTCTTAGAAATAAGAGTGGTATGTTATTAGGAACAAATGATGGTGGGTATTTTGTTAGTGGGGGGTATCAACATTCGTTATTATTTGCTCCTACTGGTTCTGGTAAAGGTGTGGGGTTTGTAATACCTAATCTACTATTTTGGGAAGAGTCTGTTGTAGTTCATGACATTAAGCTTGAAAATCATGACTTAACTAGTGGTTGGCGTTCTTCCATAGGACAAAAATGCTTTACTTGGTCTCCTGCTGATCCAGATGGAAGAACCCACTGCTATAACCCTATTGATTGGATTAGTACTAAGCCTGGTCAAATGGTGGATGATGTGCAGAAATTAGGAAGCCTTATTCTACCAAAAGTAGAATTTTGGGAAAATGAGGCGCGTAGTTTATTTCTTGGTGTAGTGTTATATATACTTGCTGATCCAGATAAAATAAAATCATTTGGTGAGGTAGTTCGTACTATGCGTAGTGATGATGTGGTTTATAACTTAGCTGTTGGAATGGATACTTTAGGTAAGCATATTCATCCAGCTGGTTATATGAATTTAGCAGCATTCTTGCAGAAACCAGATAAAGAACGAGGTAGTGTTGTATCAACTTTAAACTCTGCAATAGAGCTATGGGCCAATCCGTTGATTGATACGGCCACGGCTACTAGCGACTTTAACGTGCAGATGTTCAAAAAAGAAAAAACCACAGTTTATGTTGGTTTAACCCCTGATAACTTAAAAAGATTACAGCCATTAATGCAGATTTTCTATCAACAAGCTACAGAATTTTTAAGTAGAAAAATGCCAGGAGAAGACGAGCCATACGGGGTTATGTTCTTGCTCGATGAGTTCCCAACTTTAGGAAAAATGGATAGCTTTATGACAGGTATTGCATATTTCCGTGGATATCATGTAAGGCTATTTCTAATTATTCAAGATACTCAACAGCTTAAGGGAATTTACGAAGAGTCTGGAATGAACTCATTTCTTTCAAATGCTACATATAGGATTACCTTTGCTGCAAATAATATGGATACTGCAAATCTTATATCTCAATTATGTGGTAATAAAACAGTTACCCAAGAATCATATACAAAGCCTAAATTATTAGAATTAACACGTAAGTCTGTAAATGTCTCTGAAGTGCAAAGAGCCTTATTGTTACCTCAAGAAGTTATTGGTTTGCCTCGTGATGAACAGATTCTCTTAATTGAGTCTTATCCTCCAATTAGATCATCTAAAATAAAATATTATCAAGATAAATTCTTTACTAAGCGTTTATTGAAACCTATTGATATTCCGCAGCAATCAGCCTATTCTGCGCCAGAAAAAGAAGAAGATTAATATTATAATAAAAATGGAGTAATATTATGAAATCATCCTCAGAGTCGTCTCAAATGTTTTTTTTAGGAGATAAACAAGGAGCATCTCCTGGTGCCATTATGGGTGATGGAGAAAAAAAATATGTTGTAAAATTAGGAATTCCCAGAGCTCATGGAAGTTATAAATTGAATGATTATAATGATGCGACTCTTTTAACAGCAGAAATGTCTCGAAGATCATGTGATGAAAAGGTTTTTTTTAATATAGCGCAGGCTGTAGGGGGTGATAAATGTATATTGCCGGAAACGGATATTGTATTTATGCATCCCAGTAGATATTCTGAGTCTGCCTGTAGTGTTAGAAAGAAATTAGCTAGTAAATGTGATGTTGAGTCCATAGAAAGTAGTTCGTTAGACAAGATGGTTATTGATGAAGTTGTAGACCTTATAAACTCTACAGAAATAGCACATTTTAGATCAGAAATGATAGTTCCCTATAAAGATGTAGGTGAATTTTATAGATATCACGTTAAGAATGCTGAGGGAGAAATGAGGCAAGATGGGAATATAGACACTCTTCCGCCGGAGCCTAAAGGGATGGGAGCATTTTTTGCTATAAATAATTTTATGGGTAACTATGACTGTATAGGTTCTTCAGGTGGAAATGTAGGTTTTGATCCAGTTAGCAATAAATTAATTATAGTTGATGGTGGTGAAGCAAGAATGACTCATCAGATATCTTCTGATATGCCTTCCAGCGCTAATAATCAAACATGGTTATCTTATTATGATTTAACTGATGAGGGAAAAAAGGAAGCTGCAGAGGTTTTTTCAAATATTGCTAGCCTTGATGATGCAGAAATAAGGGCATTAATAACAAATAATGAGCAGTTTGTAGATCATAATATCTTTACAGAAGAAGAAATAGAAAAAAAGATGGGTGAATTTAGGAGTAAGCAATTAAATATAGTTGAAGTATATTATGATCACATGATTGAAGTAGGATGCCCGATAACACCTAAAATATCAGCCTTAAAAGCAGAAGTAGATGGGCGCGCTGCTGAAGAAAGAAGAAAAGCAACTCTTATGAATGAAAGAAGAGCTGAAAAAAATAATATTTTAGGAAAAAGAACTGAAGATTATCCTGCTGTTGCTCCTAACTCTAGTGTTAAGAAGAAGCGTCCTAATTTAAACTTAACAATAAATCCAAAATCCGAGTTAACTATTGCAGGTATAGGTAAAACATTGGTAAAAAGCGGTTTCACCACCCCAAATGATAGGACAAGACGAGATAAAGAAAATACTCCAGATGAAATTCGTAATCGCAGAAAAACAAATAATATAGGGCGTTAATTTCTAGGTTAGTCAAATATGTTGAATATATATGTGGACGCAGATTCCTGTCCAGTAAAAGATGAAGTAATTCGTGTTTCTAGGCGTTACGGATTAGAAGTTTATATGATTAGTAATAGCTGGATACTTCAGGTTATGGGACCTAAAGTTCATAAAATTCTTGTTTCTGCTGGAGCAGATGCTGCCGATAATTGGATTGCTGAACATATACAACAAAATGATATAGCAATAACAGCGGATATATTACTGGCTGAAAGATGTCTTAAAAAATCTGCTTATGTGATAGGGCCTAAGGGCAAGAGTTTTACCGAAGATAATATAGGCGTGATGGTAGCCATGAGAAATCTAAATACTCATCTTCGTGAAATTGGTGAAATTTCTGGTTATAATCAGAGTTTTTTAAAACAAGATCGTTCTCGGTTTCTTCAAGAACTAGAATCTGTTATTCAAAAAATAAAATAGTGATGTCTAGCGCTTAATACACATAGCCACGCCCATTCCACCACCAACGCATAAAGTGGTAAGGCCCTTTTTAGCATCACGTTTTTGCATTTCATAGAGTAATGTTACTAAAATTCTAGCACCAGATGCTCCAATTGGATGACCAAGGGCTATTGATCCACCATTAACGTTTACTTTGTTAACATCCCATCCCAATTCTTTATTTACAGATATGGCCTGGGCAGCAAAAGCTTCGTTAGCTTCTATAAGGTCTAATTCATTGATATTCCAATTAGCTTTACTTAGAGCTTGTTGTGTTGCAGAGATTGGACCAGTTCCCATAATATCAGGAGCCACTCCGGTGCAAGCATAAGAAGCAATCTTAGCTATTGGTTTGAGTCCTAATGATTCAGCTTTGTTTTTGCTCATTAATAAAACAGCAGCAGCACCATCATTAATACCAGAAGAATTACCGGCAGTAACGCTTCCTTGCTTATCAAAGGCAGGGCGTAGTTTGGCTAATGCATCATAGGTTGTTCCATGACGAATAAATTCATCATTATTAAAAATAATTTCTTCCTTCTTTTTTGTTATAGTAATAGGCAGGATTTCATCAACAAAACGATTATTTTTTTGGGCAGTCTCTGCTTTATTTTGAGAAAGGTAAGAAAATTCATCTTGCTCTTGTCGGCTTATATTATATTTTTTTGCTATATTTTCGGCTGTTATTCCCATCGACGCAGAAGAGAAAGCGTCCACAAGTCCATCACATAGCATTAGATCGGTCAATTTAGTATCACCAAATTTATGTCCATTGCGTATGTTTATTGCATGCGGAGCAAGGCTCATATTTTCTTGTCCTCCAGCTATAATTACATCTGCATCTCCAGCTATAATAGCTTGGGCCGCCAGAGCTATTGCTTTCAGCCCTGAGCCACAGACTTGATTTATAGTCATTGCTGGTACTGTGTTAGGTAATGTTCCATAGATAGCTGCTTGTCTTGCAGGATTTTGCCCTTGCCCTGAAGTTAATGCTTGTCCCATTATAACTTCAGATACTAAGGCTGGATTTAGATTGTTATTTGATATTAAATATTCAATTAATGCCGCCCCAAGCATATGAGCAGGTGAGTTTGACAGGCTGCCATTAAAGCTTCCTATAGCTGTGCGCTTAGCATCTATAATATACAATTCTTCCATAGATCGAATTCCTTATATATGGCAGGCTTTATCTTTAGATTTAGAGCCTGTGTTGTTTAGAGTAGTAGGTTTAATTTCTTGGGAATTTGAAAATACAGTCATAGGTTTCTTTTTTCCTGCTACTACTTCCTCATCAACAATCACTTCAGATATTTTTTTATCATCAGGCAATTCAAACATAGAGTCTAATAAAATAGATTCTATAATAGATCGAAGTCCGCGTGCACCAGTTTTGCGATCTATAGCTTTTCTAGCTATGGCCTGTAGTGCATTGTCTAAGAATTTTAGCTGCACATCTTCCATATCAAATAATTTACTATATTGTTTGATTAAAGCATTACGGGGTTTTGTTAGGATTTCTATCAATGCGTCCTCTTTTAAGTCAACTAAAGTAGCAACTACTGGTAGACGGCCAATGAATTCAGGAATTAATCCATATTTTACTAGATCTTCTGGCTCAACCTTACTTAATAAATCCTCTTCAGAAACTTCTTTTTTACTTTGTACTTTTGCTCCAAATCCAATAGAACTTTTTTCGTCTCGTGCTGAAATAAGCTTATCTAATCCGCTAAATGCGCCACCACAAATAAACAAAATATTGGTGGTGTCAACTTGAACACAATCTTGTTGAGGATGTTTGCGTCCACCTTGTGGGGGAACAGAGGCAACAGTTCCTTCCATGATTTTTAATAATGCTTGTTGTACGCCCTCTCCTGATACATCACGAGTGATAGATGGGTTTTCAGATTTACGTGAGATTTTATCTACTTCATCAATATAAACAATACCACGTTGTGCTTTTTCCACATCATAATTAGCGGCTTGTAACAATCTTAAGATAATATTTTCAACATCTTCTCCCACATAACCTGCTTCAGTTAAAGAGGTAGCATCTGCCACGGTGAATGGAACGTCTAGAATCCTAGCTAAAGTTTGAGCTAGAAGTGTTTTACCACAACCGGTAGGTCCAATTAAAAGGATATTAGATTTACTAATTTCTACTTCTTCTTTTTTATCAATATGTTCTAATCTTTTATAGTGGTTATATACCGCTACAGAAAGAATTTTTTTAGCATGATCTTGGCTAATTACATAATCATTAAGAATATTCACAATCTCTTTGGGAGTGAGTGGCCTCTTTTTTTCTTCAGTTATGTTGGATGATAAATTAGGGTCATTCATAATATCAACGCAAAGCTCAACGCATTCATTACATATGAACATATCTGGTCCAGCAATCAGTTTTTTTACATGGTGCTGACTCTTTCCACAAAAAGAGCATTGTAAGTTTTCTTTTGGATCTTTGTCTTTTGTATCACTCATAATCTAATTATCTAAATATAGTTAATATAATCTTATCTTATTTTACTTAAAATTCACTGAGCTCTTTGTTAATTCTCTTTTAGTGAAAGGAAAATATCACAGAGCAGCGCCTTTAATTAACACATAGATGAATTTCCGCCAAACATACCATAAAAATAGATTACTTTAAAGAGATTTATTTTATTTAATTTTTTAATAAGATAATCAAAATTGTTGTTTGTTTTAACTTAAAGTATGGATAACTTTATATTGTATAGCCTTTAAAAAAAGGGCATTATTATTAGTTATAGGACATAATCTACCTTGTAGAGGTTATATTATTTAATTTATTGAAAGAAAGATGAAAAACATACATGAAATATATCATAGGACTGAAAATCCACAAGAGTTATTAGATGTAATAAATTCTGATAATATTAATGAATTAGATGAAGAAGGTTACTCTCTTTTGGAGAAAGCTTGCTATAATGGGCAACCTAATCTGGCTAGTAAGCTTGTTTCTGAAGGAGCAACATTACAAGATAATACCTTTGAAATATTGGCAAAGAGTAGCAAGATCTCTTCCTCATTGGAGATTTTCCAAATTTTAATGAAAAAACATATAAAAATAGAAGATCAACAATATGTAAAGAAGCTGATTAGAACAGCTATTAGTAATGGCCATATTGATTTAACTGATGAGTTATTTAGTAAATATATTGAAGAAAGAAATAGGTTTACCGTTCAAAGATCTATGATCAAGGCAGCTTTGGCTAATAAAGACCATGATTTAATGTCCAATTATCTAAAACTAAGAAGCGTTGATTCTAGTTTAAAAAATAAATTCCTAGAGGGTGCAGTTTTATCAGGATCTTTTGAAGATGTTCAATTTTTATTAGAATGTGATCCTTCTAGAATAAACAATCATGATGAAGGTAAAACTTTACTGAATAAAGCATATGATAGAAAGATAGAATTAGAGAAGAAGGTTATAAGGTTAGAGAAAGTAAAACCAGTATCCAAGGATAAACAGAAAGAAATTGCTTCATATCAAGAAACTATTGATAATCTTTATAAATCAATGGAGGTTTTATTATCTAATAATTCATTTGATATTGGGGCTGCATTAAAGCACAATCCTAAAATTCTAACAGATTCTTATGTGGCTTCAAAAAAACAGACAAGAGATTCTAATCTGAACCTAAAAAAGAAGGTTTTCTCAAAAATTTTAGAACATCCTATGGCTCTAGATTATCTTGAAGAAAATGGCAAAGAGCTGGTAATGCTTGCTGCAAAGCATGGAGATAAAAACATCTATGAATATATTAGGGACAATTGTAATATTTCTATTGATGTACAAGATTCTCTAGGAAATACCCAGATTCTTTATGCTGCAAAGTCAGGATCAAATATAATTTTTGACGAATTAAAAGACGAAGCTTCATTAGGTAAAAACAAAAATGGCACCAATATTCTTATGGCTGCTTGTGAAGGATATAATCATAAAATTATAGAATATGGATTAAAAAAAGCAGATCCTAGAGAGCTAGATCTTCAAGGTAACAACGCTTTACATTATTTAGCAACCCATTCTGGTGAAAAATCCAAGACAACAAATGAGAGGGGATTAAGCTATTCAGAATTATCTACAATCAATATTACAAATGTCATAACAGACTTATTAAATTCTGGAGTTGGTGTTGACCATAAGAATAAGAAAGGTTTAACTCCGCTGATGTTAGCTGTCATCAATAATAATGTAGATTTAGTGAAAATATTGCTTGAGAGGGGAGCAGATATAAATGCAGTGGATAAGCAAGGAAATACACCTCTAATTTATGCTTGTGCTTTAAACAAGAAAGAGATGATCGAAACTGTATTATCAGAAAATAATTTAGATATTACTCATAAGAATAATAATGGAAATTCAGCATATTTAATCTCAGCCCAGAGAGATTGGCTGGAAAGTGAAGAAAATCATGAAGAGATAGAGAAGGCGCTAAACAAAAAAGTTTCCTCTGATAAAAACTCTTATCCGAATTTAACCCAAACCTTGCTTAGTAGAGGAGCCGATCCTTATGAGGTAGAAGTTACCAGTATATTTGATGCTGCTTTGTTTGTGTCAACAGCCATAAGTTTGGCAAAGATAGGAGGAGTTGTTGAATATTATACAAAAGATGAAAAATTTCCTGGTGTGTCTGTTGTTGGCAAGGCCATAAAAATGACTTCGGCTTTGGCCGCTGGAAGAGTGGCTGCAAAATATGCAAGGGAAGTTACTAAAAAATATATGACTAGGCTGTTAACCAGAGGGCAAAATGATCATAGAATGGATCTTAACAATAAAGTTATGATTGGATCTGTGCATGATAGAGGGATTGGTTTTGTTAAGCATGGCAACACTTTAAAGAAGTCTATACAGGGTCATGGAAATTTTAAACAATATTCTGCTATTTACAATATAGATGAGTTTAAAAATAGAACAGATAATCTCAAGAATACCAATGATTTCAACTATTGGGTTGTGGAAGCAAATAAGGATTTAACAGATCAATATATTGCCTTGCAGCATAGGATTAAGAATCAACCTTGGTATTATAAATTTCCACTAATTTGGAAGAGTATTGCTTTAAAGAAAATAGAAAAAAATATTTTAGAAGCTCATGATTATCTTCGTAAAGAAACTCCAGAAGTTTTCAAAATAGATGGAAAGAATTTTGAGAAAGAATTTAGTGGGTTAATAGAAGTTTTGAAATCTTCAGAGTCTTCTAGAAAGCTATTAAATGCCATAAATCACAAGGATAACAAAAATATTAAAGAACTGATTCAAGGTGTTGTTAATAGAGAAATTTTAGTATCTCCTGCAACATATAATACTTTCTTGAAGTTTTCTCAAGCTGAGAAACAACATTGTTTGCAGAGTAGTGTTGCTTCTTCTTCTGAAATTAAATTATCAATTAAAAGAGATGATATAGAGAAGTTTAGGAATGCAACAGAAGAACTACTTTATGAGGTTAACAAAAAAAATAAAATTAATGATGAACCGAAAGCTAGAGGTTTTGTAAAGGGAGCTATAGATGTTGTTACGGGTGTTACGCAAGAAGGAATAATTAGGACGGTAGAAGCAGTTACACCAGGTGGGACCTTAAAAGAAAAAAGAGACACTTTTGTCAATTGTACAGGTAATTTAGCTGCTATGGTTGCTCAGCCATTTGTAACCTTTAATACACTTCCTGAAAGGGATAGATTAGCTACTATTCCTTATATAAAGGATGCAGTGTTAGTTGGAGGTGTGGTATATAGCACTGTAGGATCATCTTTATCATCTATTGCATCTACAGCTTATTCTGTGGTATCTAACAATCCTCAAACATCTCTTGCTGTTGTTGGTGTTGGAGCTGCTGCTGTTGCTTTATATAGGGCAGATTATTTACCCACATATGCACAAATAACTTCACGGATTTCTTCTAAAGAACAGATTAAAAAAGATCATCTTTTGGCAAGAGAAGAGGGGTCAAGAATAAATATTAAAGAGTCAAAAATAAAAGACTTTGAGTTTCGATTAGAAAAACAGTGGAAAGATAAAGTTCCGTCTAGAGCTAGTAGATCAGCAGAGAGTCAAGATGTAAGAACTAGATAGTCAGTTCTTATTAGTCATTTTATTCATAAAATTAGGTGGATCTTTTTTAATAATCAGGTCAAAGTTTTCTAATATCTTACCAATCATTTCTTGAATAATTATTTCTTCCTCTTTTGCAAATTTATTTAACACAAAATTACTGATATTTTTTTGATGAATTGGTTTATTAATACCTATTCTTAGTCGGTAGTAATTGGGACCTATATGTTGATCAATCGATTTGATACCATTATGCCCTCCTGATCCTCCTCCAATTTTCATTTTTACTTTAGCTAAAGTTAGGTCTAGATCATCATGAATTACAACTAAATTATCAGGAGATGTTTTGTAGAAATGGGTAGCTTTAGATATCGCGTCTCCCGAAAGGTTCATAAAAGTTTGTGGCTTCAATAAAGTTATTTTATGAGACTCTAAAATTTTATTACTAGTTAAAGATGAAAACTTATTGCTAAAGTTTGGAAAAGAAAATTCTTCAGCTATTGCGTCTATAATTTTGAAACCAACATTATGTCTAGTTCCTTCATAGGAAGGACCTGGATTACCAAGCCCTGCTATTATTATATGGTTCATAAATTATAACCATGCTTTTGTGTATTATTTTGCTTCATCAACAGCAAGTACCATTTTAACAATAACGTCAGGATTTGTTACGCTGCCATTATTGTTAGGGTCGCCTTTTTTAATTTTATCAACAAATTCCATGCCTTCGGTTACTTGGCCCCATACTGTGTATTGGTTGTCAAGAAAACGAGCATTTGCAAGGCAGATAAAGAATTGACTATCTGCAGAGTTGGGATTGCTGCTCCTAGCCATAGATACTGTTCCACGGAAGTGAGGTTCACTATTGAATTCAGCGGGGATATTTTTTCCGGATCCTCCAGTTCCATTTCCTCTAGGATCACCAGTTTGAGCCATAAATCCATCTATCACGCGATGAAACTTCAAACCATCATAGAATTTTGATTTGACCAATTCTTTGATTCTAGCCACATGTTGAGGGGCTAAGTCTGGGCGCATCTCAATGGTGACGCGACCATCTTTTAGGTATAAATATAAAGTATTTTCGTCAGCAGCATTTGCCGATGTAGTGATTGTAGACATAAAAATAAAACATCCCATTAATATTGATAAAAAAGATTTCATAAAGACTCCTTGTGTTTGGCAGTTATTATGCTTAAATTTATATTAAAAATTAATATTAATCTAATAAAAAAGGGGACACTTGAAAGAAGATCCCCTTTTTTGTTACTATTTAAAAATAGTTATTAAAAAATATTAGAATGGTACTCTAAGTCCTAGAACTACACTATGGCTTTGAAGTCTATCGCTAGTAACACCATCAATTTTATAAGTGTTTCCGTTGTCAGCAAAACGGTAACCTAAGCTAACTCTGTAGTCGTTCTCTAACTTGTAAGATACACCTGCTCCAACTTGATATGCAAAGTCCAATTTGCTCTTATCAAATTTAGTAGCTGTTCCACCTCTAGTTGTGGTGATGTCAAACTGGTTATATGCAGTACCAAGACCAACAGTAACATATGGAGAAACATTTTCTTTAGGTGTGTCAATTAAATATGTTCCATTTAACATAAGTTTAGTTGTAGCTACAGTTGAATCATATTTATCTGAATTGCCAGAAGATGTGAAATCAAAATCTGTTTCTGGAACATATGAAACCATAGCATCAACTAAGAAATTTTTATTTATTATTTTTCCTAGGCCAACACCTAAAGATCCAGAATCTTTAAAGTTGTCAGTTGCTCTGGAAGCATTGTCATATTTAGGTTTATAGTCATTGAATTGATATGCAGCTTCTAAAACTACATATTTATCCATCATTTCTTGAGCTACAGGAGCCTCCATAGGCGTTTCTTTGTCTTTTTTTAGGAAGCTTGTGTCTTGTTTGCCACTAGAAGCCAAGGCTGAAGTAGATAGAAGCCCTAATGCTACTAGAGCTAAAGATGTTTTTGTTATTTTATTCATGGTGTCTCCTTAAATAATTAATTCGTTTAGGGGTTAAATCTTGTATACACAATAGATATGATAAGTTTGCAACCTCTAAGAATCAAGAGATTTAGTAAACTACAAAAACTATTGACAATATTAACTCTATAATTGTGGTGTTTTTGCAACCACTACCATTGCAGGTTTAATTAATCTATCATGAAGTGAATATCCGGCGCGCATAACATTAGTTACTGAATTGGCTGGTAATTCATTATGTTCTATGTGAGAAACGGCTTCATGGTAATTATGGTCAAAATTTTCTCCAAGTTCTGGCATAATTCTTTTTAATCCATATTTTTCAAACACCTTTAATAAGGTTGTTTTTGTCATTTCAATTCCTTTATAAATGGAGAGAAGAGAAGAGTTTTGTTCTAGTTCTTCATTTGGGATGCTATCAGTGGCCATATATAAATTTTCTAGAACTTCAATAAGATCTTGTGCAAATTTATTTATAGCGAATTTACTAGCATCTTCCACTTGTTTAGCATTACGTTTGCGAGAGTTCTCGGCATCTGCTGTCATACGGAGTAACTGCTCTTTTAACTGTGCTATTTCTTCCATAGCGGCTGTATTTTCTTCTTTTAGTTTGTTGAGTTCGGCTGGTTGCTCTTCTTGCTTTTGAGGATTGGATTGTATGTCTTTTAGCACTTGAGCAAGTTTTTCAGATTCTTTGTTGTTTTTGTTAGTTGTCATAATATATTTCCAATTTTTGAATATGATTCCTTAACTGTAAATTTATGTATTCAATCATATAATTTCAAGAGGGGTGTTATCTTAATTCAAATTTCTTTTCAGCTAAACTGTCAACAGAATAACTAGAAATTGACTGAGTAACAGAATCCAACATCATTGATAGTTTTCTTTTGATCCAGGACTTTTCTTGATTAACTATTCGAATATTTATTTTTTTTCCAAATCTAGCTTCAATTTCACTATAAAGGTCCCCAATTTTATCGGCAAGGCCGTTTTCAACAGCTTGTTTTCCAGACCAGATGGCTCCAGTAAAGGCTTCTTCTCCTTCAAATTTTAATTTTCCATTTCTTGAGTGATTTACATGGTTCTTAAAATTATTATATATATCTTCCTGAACATTTAAAATAATATCTATGTCTTCTTTTCTTTCAGGCAAGAAAGAATCTAGTAGCGCTTTGTTTCCTCCTTTTGTATAAACACGACGGTCAATTCCTAGACGGTCAATTGCTTTGTTAAAACCAAATCCCGAGAAACGAACTCCTAGACTACCTATTATGGAGTTATCAGCAACTATTATTTCTGGAGCCGCACAAGCAATCCAATATCCACCGGATGCAGCGATATCTTCAACAAAACTAATTATAGGAATAGAAGATTTTTTTGATAATTGGCTGATTCTTTTGGCAATTAACTCAGACTGAACAGGAGATCCCCCTGGTGAATTAATATTTAAGACTACAGCTTTAACATTCTTTCCTTCAAAAGCCTGCTCTAAATGTTTGTTAAGATGAGACAAGGTGAGTCCTTGTTTGAAATTTACTGCTCCAATTACTCCCTCTAAATTAAGTATGTTGACCACATGTTTGCGCTTAAAAAGTTTAAGATATTTTTTTAAGAAACTTGATTTTGTATTAGTTCTTTTAACGTTATTAGTCATTTTGCCTCTTTTAATTTATAAATAGTTTAGATTTTTCTTTTGGTTTTTCAGGAATTGGGGCTGGTTCAACAATTTTTGGTGGAATATATTCTTTTCTAACCGTTTTATATTCTGGGGGTAATAATTGACGTTGGCTAACTTTGTATTCTAAATATTCTTTTAATTCTTCATTATCCCAATCAATAGGCACCCCAGGGGTTGATTTTGCAATTATTTTGCCATCAAAATCCATAAGATAGCTGGCTGGCAAATGATTAATCATTAATTTATTATATATCGATTTCTTTTTGTCGAGATAAATGTCTAAATAGTCTATTTGGTGTTTTGTGAAAAATTTGTCAATTGCAGGAATTCCTTTGAAATCTTCAGAGATTACAATCACCATCAATGCTTTTTTTCTAAATTCTTTTTGTAATTTATTTAAGGCAATTAATTCACTTTGACAATCCATGCACCAGCTAGCCCAGAAATGAATAATAATAAAATGATTCTCAAAATTATCTAATGTTTTCTTTTCCATATCTTGATTATAGAATATACTGTCTATCGAAAGAGATATAGGAGATGTAACTTTTTGAAAGATTGAAGGTATATTTTGTGTTCTCAAAGGGTTCTCCGGCGGTGTTTTCTGAGTTTCTTCGCTGGATAAAGGTTGTTCCGGTGGCGTTTCCTGGGGGGCTTCAGCAGAAACAATAGATGAAAAAAATAATACAGAAATAAAAAGTAATTTGGTATATATTCTCAACATCTAGGGCCTCCTTAAATTTTTAATTTGGATAAAATTTATGAAAAAGTTATTTTTAAGTATACTCATATTATTACATTTAACAAGTTGTGGAGTGAAGGGTGATTTATATTTACCTTCAGAAGAGCAATCTCAAAACTAATTATTATTAGGTTGTTATGAATCATATAGTCTTAATAAAGAAAATAGAATCTTATAATTCAAGCTTTAATCCTGAGCAGGTAATTAAAGCTTTTGAGTTTGCAAAGAAGGCTCATAAGAACCAAGTTAGAGCATCAGGGGAGCCTTATTAC
This sequence comes from Rickettsiales bacterium, assembly GCA_025210695.1. Classification (NCBI taxonomy): domain Bacteria; kingdom Pseudomonadati; phylum Pseudomonadota; class Alphaproteobacteria; order Rickettsiales; species Rickettsiales bacterium. The sequence continues at coordinate 21,171 of JAOARE010000028.1, read as the reverse complement.
CTCCACCCTTTAGCAGTTGCCTTGATTTTAGCTGAAATGCATTTAGATGAGGATTCCATTATTACTGCTCTGCTTCATGATACAGTAGAAGATACTGCAATTAGCTTAGAGGATATTCAAATTCATTTTGGTACAGATGTTGCCAAGCTTGTTGATGGTGTAACTAAATTAGCAAAAATAAAATTTCAGCCTGATAATATTAGAGAAGGAGAGAATTTTCGAAAATTATTAATGGCGATGTCTGAAGATATTAGAGTTTTGGTTGTTAAACTGGCAGATCGCTTACACAATATGAGAACAGTACATTTTTTGTCTGAAAAAAAAGCTTTAAGAATAGCTCTTGAAACTATGGAAATATACGCTCCTTTGGCTGAGCGTATAGGTATGCAAAAAATGAAGCATGAATTGCAAGATTTAGCTTTTGCTATTTTATATCCTGAAGAAAGAAAATCTATAATTAACCGCCTTGAATACTTAAGATCTGATGGTGGGTCTATGGTTGATAAAATAGAAACTCATATTAGTAAAACTATTTCTGATTTTGGTATTAGTGCAGAAGTAAATGGAAGAGAGAAAACTCCTTGTTCAATATGGCATAAAATGAAGCTTAAGAACATTATTTTTGAACAGCTTTCAGATATTATTGCCTTTAGGGTTATAGTTCATGATGTAATTGATTGTTATCAGGTTCTTGGTATTATCCATGCTGCTTATCAGATGATTCCAGGTAGTTTTAAAGATTATATAAGCACTCCTAAAAGTAATGGATATAGCTCGCTTCATACAGTGGTAGTGGGGCCTAATAAGCAGCGCATTGAAATACAAATTAGAACCCAAGAAATGCATTATCTTAATGATTGGGGGGTTGCTGCACATTGGGGATATAAACAAGATGTAAATTTAACGAAAGACACAGTGGGTGGTAAAAGATTTAAATGGATTAGAGAATTAATAACAATTCTTGATAATTCTGAAACTGAAGATTTTATTGAGCATACAAAATTAGAAATGTATGAAGATCAAGTGTTTTGTTTTACTCCAAAAGGAGAAATTATAGCGCTTCCTAAAGGAGCAACTCCTGTTGATTTTGCATATGCTCTTCATTCTGATATTGGAAATTCTTGTTCAGGAGTTAAAATCAATGGTCGTGCAGCTCCACTTAGAACTATATTAGAAAATGGAGATCAAGTTGAGGTTTCAACTTCTAAGAACAAAGCTCCTTCAATTGTGTGGGAACAATTTGTGGTTACAGCCAGGGCAAAATCAGAGATAAAATATTTTATTCGTTCCAAGCAGCGTAAGGAATATGCCAGTCTTGGTAAATCTATTTTATCCAAATTCTTTATTGGGGAAGGAAAGGAGTTTAAAGAAGAGGAATTTAGAGAATACTTATCTCTTTTTCATAAAAAAAATATTGAAGATTTATATGTTGCAATTGGTGAAGGTAGTATTGCAAGAGAGGATGTTCTTAGGGCTTTATATAAGAATAAAAAGAGTAAATTAGGTAATTTAAAAGATAAATTTTCTTTTTTAAAATTTCGTAAGAAACCAAAACCTACATGTTCTCCAATTTTAGTAAAAGGAATGGCTTCAGAGACGGTATTTCATTTTGCAACTTGTTGTAACCCTTTGCCTGGAGATCAGATTGTTGGAGTATTTGATGGAACCCAAGGAGTAAATATTCATACAGCTGATTGTGATGCGCTTCATAAAAATAAAGATGAAGATAAGTGGATTGAAGTTTCATGGGATAAAAATGCTAAAGATTATAAGCATCTATGTCGTTTAAAAACAACAATTTCTAATGAGATAGGGGCTATTTCTACAGTCACCTCAATAATATCTAAGCATGGCTCTAACATAAGTAATATAAAGCTCACAGGAAGATCTCAAGACTTTTTTGAGATGGTTATAGATGTTGAAGTGGTGGGCGTTACTCAGTTAACCAATATGATAGCCGCTTTAAGATCAAAAGAATGCGTGCATTACATCGAAAGATTCAAGATGTAGCATATTGGCAGCGTTATAAGGCATTAACTGGAGGATTAATTATTCTTGATTGAAAAGATAAAATGGTATAGGCTTGGGGCAATAAAAATTCAATTAGGAGATAGAAAATAATGTCTATTAAAAATTTACGTGAGAAAATAGCTGATAAGCATTTATTAAAACATGATTTCTACAAAATGTGGACTGCAGGGGAGTTAAACCAAAGTATTCTGGCTGATTATGCCCATCAATATTATAAACATGTGGAGGCTTTCCCGCGTTATGTTAGTTTAATCCATAGCCAATGTGACGACTTGAAAGATCGTCAAGTGCTGCTAGAAAATTTAATTGAAGAAGAAAGAGGTGATGAAAATCATCCTAAGTTATGGAGAGATTTTGCTACAGAGCTTGGAGTTAAAGAAGAAGATTTAGTTAAAGTTAAAGCGTATAAAAAGACAGAAATTTTGGTTAATAGATTCTTTGATCTTTGTAAAGAATCATATGCTTCAGGTCTTGGTGCTTTATATGCTTATGAATATCAAACTCCAGCAGTTTCTGAAAGTAAAATTCAAGGACTAAAAGAGTTTTATAATATTACAGGTGAGAAAGCATTAAAGTTTTTTGAAGTTCATAAAGGTGCGGATGTTTGGCATTCAGAAGAAGTTGCTGGTTTAATCGAAAAATTATCTCCAGAAGATCAGAAAATAGCCACTAAAGCGGCTTCAGAAGCAGCAGAAGTTTTATGGGGCTTTTTAGATGGAATGATGGAAGCTCATAAATTGGAATGTAAGCATTAATTCAATGGCTAAATTACCATTAATATTTACTCCTAATCCTCTTCTTAAAATGAAATCTAATCCTGTTGAGGTGGTTGATAAGAACTTGCAAAGCTTTCTCGATGATATGTTGGAAACAATGTATCATGAGGAAGGCGCAGGCCTTGCAGCAGTTCAAGTTGGTCAGTTGAAAAGAATTTTTACAGTGGATATTGGTAAAAAAACGGATCCATCTTTGAAGGAGCCACATTTTTTTATTAATCCTGAAATAATTCATTTATCTGAAGAAAAGATAGATATGAAAGAGGGATGTCTTTCTTTTCCAGGAGGACGCTCTTTAATATCTCGTCCTAAAGAAATCAAGGTGAAATATTTAGATTATGATGGTAATAAACAGGAAATGGAAGCAGATGACTGGATGGCCAGAGCCATTCTTCATGAGAATGATCATTTAAATGGAATCACCATGCCAGATTATATGTCAGCAATGAAAAGAGATGTTTTCTTGCGCCATGTTAAAAAGGCCATGCGTAACAAATAATTGAGTATTTAAAATGAAAATAATTTTCATGGGTAGTCCGGAATTTTCACTGCCAACCCTTCAAGCTTTGCATGAAAAACATCAGGTCATAGCGGTTTATACCCAGGCTCCAAAGCCTGCCGGTAGAGGAAAAAAGGAAACTCTTTCTCCAGTTCATCAATTAGCTAATTCACTAGGTTTGCCAGTTTATACTCCAAGGACTTTACGTAAAGCTGAAGTTCAGGAAGAATTTAAATCTCTTGGCGCAGATTGCGCAGTGGTAATAGCTTATGGTTTAATATTGCCCAAAGAAATTTTAGAAGCAACTCCTTATGGATGCATTAATATTCATCCATCTTATTTACCAAAATATAGGGGTGCTGCTCCAATGCAAAGAACTATCCTTGCAGGAGAAAAAGAAACTGCAATGTGCATTATGCAAATGGATGAAGGTATAGACACGGGGGATGTTTTAGATCTTGAGAAGGTTTCTTTAAGTGACGAAATAACTTATCAAGAATTAGCGGATAAGATGGCTTCACTGGGTGCTAAGAATCTTATAAAAGTTTTGGATAATATAGATCAAATCACTCCAAAAAAACAGAGTGAAATTGGTGCTTGCTATGCAAGTAAAATCACCAAAGAAGAAGCAGAGCTTAATTGGAGTGAATCTGCTGAAATTTTAATGCGAAAGATACGTGTTTTCAATCCATGGCCTGGCGCATTTTTCTATCATAATAATGAAAAGATAAAAGTATTAGCGGCTAAGTATGATCTTACTCCACATAATTTTAAACCCGGAACAATAATTGATGATAAATTATTGATTATTGCTTGTGCTCAAGGTTCTTTCCAACCTCTCATTATGCAACGTCCTGGTAAGAATCCTATTGTCACATCTGATTTTCTTCGTGGTTATAAAATAGAATTCTCTAGTTAAACACAACTGACACATCTTTAAAATTTTCTTCTAACTCTCTTTTTAAATTCAAGAACTCAGGTGTTTGTAGTTCCTCATTAAGAATGATTTCTTTCTTAACAATGGTGCTATCATCAATAGTTAAGATGTTATCTTTAAATGATAATTTACGAGATATAGATACCCACTTGGTATTAATTTCTCTATTCAGACTTTCGGCATTTTTAACATCTATATTTTTAATAATAGTTCTTCTTTTAAAACTATTTGGCTCGCCTATGAAAAGATCAGAAACTGTATCTTGGGAAGCATGGATAAATTTATCTATTCCTAATCTATTATAACTAAGCTTTAATCCCTTTCCTAAATTTGTTTTAAATAATCTACCATCCTGTTCATAAGAATAAGTAATATAAACATCTTTCACCGTTCTTGACTTTAATTCAGGCAATACCATATGTTTTTTGTTGGTGCTATCTAAGTTAGTGCCGCTTAGGGCATAAAAAAGAGAAGTTTCTATATTGCTTTTAGAAGTATATAACTCTGCTCCTGTTATGATTAGAGCTTCTTCATTTTGTAGGAGTAAATTACCTTTTTCTACAATTTTATTATCAGAAATAATCTCAATTTCACGGTTATGAGAAATTACAGCTTTCTTTGGATCAACGCCAGGAGTTTTCTCATAAATAGGATCTTTTAAATCTAAAACTAAAGTCGGTTTATTGGCAATGTCAGGAAAAATATTGCCAGCCATGCTTTGAATATTGGTTGGATCAATCCAATATATTTTACCTGTTTTGCTAATTGCTTTTACTATAGCATGATTAAAAAATCTAAGATCAGCTAAAGCTTCTGGAGCAAATAATGTGTTTCCTCTAAGAACCAAAGCAAATTGTGCTTTATATCCTAACTTACTTAGAATCGCCACTGTTGCTGCCGATAAGTCTTTACAATCGCCGAGTTGGGTTTTGCTAATTTGAACAAGATTTCTAGGGGCTAGTCTTCCTTCAACAGTGGTATTATCACTAAAGAACTGAATTCTGTCCCTAAGCATAGAAGTTACTACATTAATTTGATCAATTTCATTTCTTATTTTTGCAGCAGATTTAGCAATTCTATTAAATTCTTTAGGTAATTCCTGTTTGTAAATTTTTGCAAAATTTTGTTCGGCAAGGTCTTTCCCAAGTTCTTTCCAATTATTCGCACTTGATATAGAAACCCATGTGAGAAGTTTGTAATTATCCAGTCCATTTTCTGGTTCATTGATAGTGTGTTTATATATATCTTTGTTAAGAGTGATTTCTAATTTTTGAAAGTCATCTTCATTGTCTTTTGTTATAATTAGGTGATTTTCTGGGTCATTAACAAAAATATTCAGAGGCATTCCAGATTGTAGCTTTATGTTAGAATTAGCCAACCATTCCCTACTGCCAAACTCAAAAAATGCAGAAAAATAATTATCTAAAGGGGGGGTATTTATAGTCTTTTTATATTTTAGATATATTTTGCTTCCAATTTCAATTTTAGGAAATGCTAAGAGTATTTGATATTGTTGATCAAATCCTTCGCTGCTGCTTGCAAGCGGTTTGTCTTCGATAAATTTGGGATCAATTGGATATTCTTTACCTTGAAAAATAGTTTTGGCTTCTAAAATTTCTATTTTTTGGCTATCCCCATCATAATATAAAGTATAGCGAGTTGCTTTGTCGCGAGCAGATTCTTTTAGAATCTCAAATTCTTCTTCAATTATAGATTCATAAGTTCCATCTTTTTTTATGATAATATCCTGATTGTTGATATCCATTTTTATAGAGGCTTCTTCAAACCCTGCCCATTTTGCATGGGAGATATTTGCGGTAATTATAAGACATATAAAACAGATAACGCGTAGCATATTCATTAATTTCCTAAGGTTAGTTTTCAGAGGGAATATACTATAATTATTCGTTATTTGTCTATATTAAAAACATCTTCTATTGTTTACAAATGGGGAGATTAAGACTAGATTATTAAAAATATAAGAAATCTAAAAAATTGAGAGGATTTTATGTTTAAAGGGATTTTTACAGCGCTAATCACCCCGTTTAAAGATAATGCAGTTGATTATAAGGCTTTTGAGCAGATGATCAATTGGCAGATTAAGTCGGGTGTTCATGGTTTGGTCATTGCGGGATCGACAGGAGAAGGAGGAAATTTAAGTCAAGAAGAGTTTCTAAAGTTAGTTGACTTAGCTGTAAAAATAGCGAAGAACAGAGTGTCTATTATTGCTAATACTGGGGTTAACTCTACCAGTAAAACTATAGAGCTGACTAAAGAAGCACAAAAGCTAAACATTGATGGGGTTATGTTAGTTGCTCCTTATTATATGAAACCAACTCAAGAGGGTTTATATCAGCATTTTAAAGCCATTCATGATGCAAGTAATGTTCCAATTATTCTTTATAATCATCCTTTTCGTTCAGCTGTAGAAATTAGCAATGAAGTGATGGTTAAGCTGTCTAATCTTTCTAGGGTTGTGGCCCTTAAGGATTGTTCGGCAAATCCAATTAAATGTACAGAGTTAACATTGGGAATAGATGATGAATTTAATATTTTCTCTGGGGATGATATTCTTTCTTTGCCTTATTATTCGCAAGGAGCTGTAGGTACTATATCATCTGTTGCTAATATTGTACCGTCTTTAATAGTTAGGCTATATAATTTATGGCAAGAAAACAAAATTAAAGAAGCGATGGAATTGCAGTCAATTTTATTACCCCTTAATAAAGTATTATTTTGTGAAAGTAATCCAATTGCTGTAAAATATGCAGCTAGTCAATTTGGAATATGTTCTCCTGAATTAAGATTGCCTTTGGTAGGGCCTTCAGATGAGAATAAAAAACTAATCTGCAAAACATTAGAAGATTTAAAGAAGAAATTAAAATGAAACCTTTAACAAAACGCATTATTGTTCAGAATAAGAAAGCCCGATATGAATATAAAATTGAGGAAAATTTTGAGGCTGGAATAATGCTGGCTGGAACAGAAGTTAAATCAGTTAGAGCAGGGAAGGTTAGCCTTAATGAGGCTTTCGCTAGTAATATAGGCAATGAAATTTTTCTTTTTCATACTCATATTGCAGAATATGAAAAGGCAAATAAGATATTTAATCATGAGTCTAGAAGGCCTCGTAAGTTATTGCTTCATAAGCGTCAAGTTAGCAAATTACTTGGTAAAATTAAAACAAAAGGCTATACTTTAGTGCCTTTATCATTATATTTTAATGAAAAAAATAAAGTAAAAGTAGATTTGGCATTAGCCAAAGGTAAACATCTTTTTGATAAGAGAGCCAGTATCAAAGAGAGAGAGTGGAAAATTGAAAAAGCTAGAACCTTAAGGGAGAAATAATATGGTAAACATGGCAAATATGATGAAGCAAGCTCAAGCAATGCAAAAAAAAATGGCTGAAGAGCAAGAAAAATTAGCTGCAAAAGAATATGTAGGAACTGCAGGAGGAGGTATTGTAACTCTTTCCATTAACGGTAAGGGAGAAATGCTAAAGGTGAAGATTTCTCCAGAATTAGTAACTCCTGATGAGGTTGAGATGCTAGAAGATTTAGTAGTTGCTGCATTTAATGATGCAAAGAAAAAGCAAACAGAAGATTCAGAATCCACTATGTCTGGTTTAATGGGTGGGATGAATCTTCCTGCTGGGATGAAGATGCCTTTCTAAAGGTTTTGTTATGAAAAATCGTGTAGTTTCTGGAATTCAGCCAAGCGGCATTATGCATTTAGGTAATTATCTTGGGGCCATTAAAAATTGGGTTTCCCTGCAGGATAAGCATCAATGTTTATTTTTTTTGGCTGATTTACATACGATAACAGTTTCACAAGATCCAAAAGAGTTAAGGCGTAATGTGATAGGTACAGCAGCAGCTTATTTAGCTTGCGGAATAGATCCAAATAAATCCATTTTATTTAGTCAGTCAAATGTAACAGAGCATTCAGAGCTAGGTTGGATCTTAAGTTGTATGACGTCCATCGGATGGTTAGAGAGGATGACTCAGTTTAAGGACAAAGGTGGATCAGATAAAGCAAGATCCTCTCTTGGGTTGTTTAGCTATCCGGTATTGCAAGCAGCTGATGTGCTTATATATAAAGCAAATTTAGTCCCGGTGGGTGAAGATCAACGCCAGCACCTAGAGCTTGCTAGAGATATAGCAAGTTCGTTTAATCGTTATGTAAATCATGACTATTTTAAATTACCAGATGCAATGATTATGAAATCTGCAGCAAGAATCATGAGTTTGCGTGATGGCTTAAATAAAATGAGCAAGTCTGATCCATCTGATCTTAGCAGGATTAATTTAATAGATGATGCTGATGTGATCTTGCAAAAAATTAAGAAAGCAAAATCTGACTCCATTGCTGAAATATTTTATGATAAAGAAAGCAGGCCAGAGGTTGCTAATTTATTAGAGATATATGCAGCTTTAACGGGAAGTTCAGTTGCTGAAATACAGGAGCGATATAACGGTAAGCTCATGGGGCAGTTCAAACAGGATTTAGCTGAAGTGCTTATTGATGAAATCACTCCAATTGGCAATAAAATAAAAGAGCTATGTTCAAATGATGAGGGTTATGTTCGCCAAGTTTTAAAAAAAGGTGCTTCATCAGCTAAGGCTATTGCTGAAGTAAATATTAAAGAGATTAAAGAGCTTTGTGGGTTTGTATCTTAATATGAAGATAGCATTTCAAATGGATCCAATGGATAGACTTAATTTTGCAAGTGATAGCACTTGGAGAATAATGTTAGAGGCTGCAAAGGTTGGATCCATATATCATTTTACTCCTGAAAATTTGTTTTTTTTAGATGGGAATGTCTTCGCAAGAATTCAAGAGGTGAAAATTATTAAAGGCGATTATCACTTAAATGCACCGCAAGTGATAAATTTAGAGGAAATGAATATAATTTTTATTCGTCAAGATCCTCCCTATGATATGGCTTATCTTACCACAACTTATTTATTAGAAAGGATTGCTGATAAAACATTAATTGTTAATGATCCACGAGCTATTCGTGATTTTCCTGAGAAGCTCTCGATATTAGATTATATTGATTTAATTCCTCCAAGTCTCATTACTTATAATCAAGAAGAGGCTAAAAAATTTGCAAAAAATTATGAGAAGACAGTTATAAAACCTCTTTATAGTTTTGCAGGTAATGATGTGTTTTGTGTTCAGGAAGGTGATCATAATTTGGGCAAGATAATAAATGATCTAATTCAAAAATATAAAGCACCAGTAATTGTTCAAAAATTTCTTGATGAAATATCTCAAGGGGATAAGCGTATAATTTTAGTTGATGGCGAACCAGTGGGTGGAATTTTAAGAGTTCCTAAATCAGGGGACATAAGATCTAATTTGGCTTGTGGAGGAACTTCTTATAAAACCAAATTAACTGAAAGAGAAAAGCAAATATGTGAGGCAATTAAACCAAAATTAGTTGAAAATAATTTATTTCTTGTTGGGATCGATGTAATCGGAGGTTACCTTTCCGAGATTAATGTCACTTCTCCCACTGGAATAGTGGCATTAGAGAAATTTTATGACTGTAATATTTCTAAAGAAATTATAGATAAAGTAATACAAAAGTATAATTTATTAACCTATAGTTGAAAAACTTTTAACGAAAAATTAAAAATAGATGTTGACAAATAGTGAACATTTATTTATGATCATAATCACCAGTTGGCACTAAAAAGTTTTTTTACTCCTTTAACTTATTCTGCGAGCTGGTACCCTTCCTCTTTGTTTTTCCTATAGTTTAGTGTGTTTTTGAGGTAAGCTTAAGGATTCAGTGTAATCTTCTCTTTTAATCTTTAGAAACCGAACTAGAGTTTTTAAATTGTTAAAGCACTACTTAATGAATTGTGATTCTATTCTTTAATTGCGCGTTTTATTTTTAGCAAGATTAGTTTTTTGTATAGACCTGGGAGGAGTCATATTAGAAGAAGTTTCCATTCCTCCGTATAAATTTAATATATTACCCAGTTCTTGTAATAGGTTTTTATCAGCATGAACAGCTGCCTTAGCCTTGTCTTCTTTTGGAAGTAATTTTAACAGTCTTTTTTCATGAGAAGTATTATTTATTTTGTTTAATGCGGCTAGAACAATCAAAGGACGATCCTTAGGATTAATTGCTGCTATAGTTTCTTCAATTAACTTCCATGCATGAGGATTATCTTTAGTTTGTGTAGCAAAATTATTTATTATCTTAGGAAGTTTGTTTTTATCAGTTTTTGCTAAGTGATTTACAAGTTCATTATGAAGCTCAGGACTTAATGATTCTAAGGCTGTTTTCCCTTTGTTGTTTTTAATGTTTGGATCAGCATCTAATTCTAGTAATTCTCCAATAGATTCAATTTTTTTATTCACGACAGCATAGTGCAGAGCTGTCATTTTATGATCATTTTGATCATTTATATCAGCGCCTAAGTCTACTAGGTCTTTAATAGCTTTGGCCTCTCCCTTCGTGGCCGCATAATGCAGGGCAGTTGTTCCATGTTTATTTTTTGCGTTTGGATCAGCACCTAGCTCTACTAATTTTTCAATAGTTTCAAGGTCTTCCTTTTTTGCCGCATAATGCAGAAGTGTTAGTCCATCTTTATCTTTAGTATTTAAAGCCGTTTTCCATTCATTTGATTGGTCAGAATTGGATCTTACAAATTGTATTATATAATCCAGAGCCGACTTTCCTTCTTTGTTTTTAGCATTTATATCAGCACCTAGTTCTACTAATTTCCCAACGGCTTCAACTTTCTCTTTTGCAGCTGCATGATGCAGGGCTGTTTTTCCATCTTCATCCTGAAGATTTATATCAGCTTTTAAGTTTGCTAATTCTTTAATAGCTTCAACATGTCCATAGTGGGCTGCAAAATGCAGGGCTGTCAGTCCATATTCATTTTTTGTGTTTGGATCAGCATTTAGTTTTACTAATTCTTTAATAGTTTCAACATCTCCATTGTCGGCTGCAATATGTAGAGGAGTTTTTTTCCTTTCATTCTGAAGATTTATATCAGCACCTAGATTTACTAATTTTGTAATAGCTTCAACATGTCCATTGCGGGCTGCAGAATGCAGGGCTGTTGCTCCATCAATCTTCTCCTGAAGATTTATATCAGCGCCTAAGTCTACTAATTTTGTAATAGCTTCAACATGTCCACTTAGGGCCGCATAATGCAGGGCTGTTGGTCCATTCTCAAACCTACCCTGAAAATTTATATCAGCACCTAGTTCTACTAATTTTCCAATGGCTTCAACATGTCCATTTTGGGCTGCAAAATCCAGGGGAGATCTGTCCTTTGCATCCTCAAAATTTATATCAGCACCTAGTTTTACTAATTTTTCAATAGTTTCAAGGTTTTCCTTTTCCATAGCTACTTGCATAGATCCATTTATGAAAGGTTTAATATAAGATGCTTCTTCCTGCGTAAGATTCGTCGCAAGATAAGAGATTAATTCTATATTTGAATTTTCTATTATTGTTTTAGGGAAAGAAAAATTCTTTCTTTGAAAATCTGGATATGTTATATTCTCACTTTTAAGATGTTTTTCTAACATTAGTCCATTGTCAAATTTAGCTATGAATTCTGATTTATCCGGTGATTTGCTAAATTCTATCCATTTATTTAAATCGTCATTTGACAAAGATGATAATTCTTCTTTAGTTAGATATTTCTGCAGGTCTTTTATTTGATCACTTAAGAGAGTTAGTTCTTTGATAATATCTGGTTGTTCTAAGTCTATTTTTTCTTCATCTTCTTCTATGACAGTTCTTAGAGCATTTTCAAGGCCAAGCTCCATTCTATCTGCTAATTGCTCGTGTAAATAATCTTCAAGATTCTGTCTATTCTTAGTTAGACCTTTTAATTTCATGCTACTGAAGAGTTTTTCTTCAATGGTTAAACAGTCATTTTTTTGGCTTGTCACATACCAAGAATTGGGAGCTTCAATTACTGTAACCTTGCGTTCAATATTGTGTGCGGGAATTTTTTCTTGAACAAATTTACCATATGTATTTCTAACAAATTTACTATGCTCTGCCATCAAGGTAACTTTATTATATTCTAAAGCTTGTTGATCTATAAATCCTTCCTGCATAAATCTATGTGTTATTGCAAGTTGGATAGCATCTTGGTAGTTATCTTTATATTTAAATTTAGTATAATCATCATTATATTCAATGATACCATCTGATCCAATTCCTAGAGAAGCAGCTATGCTAGATATTTGTTCTAATGCAGGGCTGTTGATATCTCCTTCTTTGACAGGCAAAAAGCCTAGTTTTGGTGTATCAGGTAATCTGCTTAGGTAATTATTAGCAAAGCTCTCAACCAAACTATATATTCCTTCTCTTGTATTCAGAGTGTCATTTAAATAATCTTTAAACTTTGCGTTCTTTTTAAATTTTCTACTTGGGGGAGAAGACAGATCTCGATATCTAGCATGAATATCTTTAGGAGGATATACATTATATTCTTTGCTCACTTCATGAATCAACTCATTTGCAACATGAACCTCATTGCCAGAAGAATATGATATATGGTTTCTAGCATATTCTGTAGCTAAATTTTGAATATATTCATATTTTGCGTTATATAATGAATCATCCATAGAATGAACTATTTTCTGCATATTCGTTAGAGCGCCAGGGGTGCAAGCATCAATGGTGGCGCTTTTTATTTCTGCTTGAAATTTTTCTGGAGAAGCAACTAAGCCGTTTTCAGTTCTATAACAAATGACCTCTGCAGTTCTTTTAACCTCATCGGCGATTCCTCTCATTTCACCTGGCGATACATTTTCTGTTAAAGCGGGTCTTAATTGTTCAAATTTTGGATTATCTGAAATACGAAGAAGTTCATCAAGTAAAATATTTGCTCTTCTCTTATATCCTTCATCTAACTGTGGTTCAGTATCTTCAACGTAAGAAGCATCTTTAACTTCATAATTAGGATCACCATAAAGAGTTTTTAAATAATTCTGTAGTGCTTCTTGTTCAATTTCATCCGGCTTCTTTAAATTTTTAAAGTTTTGTTTAATCTTCACTTTAGTATTGCCTCTTTTAATTTTTCATATTACATATGAGTTTATATGAGGATTACGCGCAATTCAACTAAAAGTAGAGAGAGGTGTTATTACAGCTATTATTGGTATACTTAGGTCGTGATAATCTAGTTTTACTTAAAGAAAGACTCAAATGCCTTGGCCACTTCCTTTTCCGCTTTTTTCGCTGATTTCTTTATTTCAGTTGTGTTAATTTTAGACTTTCCATCTTTGAATAATAATTTAGATATAATATCTTTATTGGAAGAGGAGGAATCAACCTTAAGTGAGGGGCTTGTTAAAGGCCCTATAATGCTTGGTATAATTTCAATTCCCTCTATGTTAGCCGTGCCTACCACATCTAAATATGGGTAGGGAGGAATATGGCCATTAAACACTAAATCAGCTTTTTGAAGTTTAAAGTCACGACCAAATTGTTTGAAGATTCCTTCAGCCATGCCTAGCCTTCCTTTATAAATAGGATTGTTAGCATCGCCAGTTATCTTTAATTTACCGCCAACTGCAAGATCAAGGCCATATCCAGAGATAAATATATTGTCATCAACATCTAAAAGCATATCTAGTATGATTGATTGATTATCAGTCTTACTAGTATGAGATTGATTGTTTTGCGTATTTGCTGCAGGTGAATATTTCTTTTGTGTATCTTCACCAGGCGAAGTGGAGAACGGGTTAGGTAATCCTATTTTAATTTTTTCATTTTTTATATTTGCTGATATTTTTGGGGTTTTAGAGTTGCTATCTTCTAATAAATATTTTCCTGATAAATTTAATTTTATTGGGCTAACGTAATAAACAATTTGTCCTAATTTTAAGCTATTACTGAATGTGAGGCTTTGACTTAAATTATCCCAGAGAATTTCCCCATTAATTGATAATTTAGCATCTTTTGGAAGATTTGCTAAAGATGATGCAATAATAATCTCTTTAATGTTGATATTATTGACTGAGATCTTTATGTCATATTTCTTATGATTTTTATCCTCGATAGTTTTCTCAGTTTTTTGTTTTACTTCTTTATTGCCATTTATTTTTGCCTCTTGAGGTTTTCTTAGTAATGCAAATTTATCAATAGAAAAATTTCTAATTATAAGATGTTTATATATATTGGGATTTAATAAAATATTCACTGAAATATTTTTTATATCTAACCATTTTCCTTTCTGATCAGATAAAGAAAGATTATTAATTTTCATATTCATTGGAAAATGGAAGCTTACATCTTCTGCTTGAATTTGATAGCCAACTTCTTTAGAAAATTGTTCTTTTATCATTTTATGTACATAGCTTTGGCCATTATCACTAGAAAGCCACCAAACTCCACATGCTAATATAACAGCAACCAAGAATATTAAAATTAAAAGTGCATATAGTGTTTTTAAAACATATTTTGGCAAAGCAAATATTCTATTGATCATAATAATTCTCATAGTTTATGGTTTAAAGGCCTAAAGGCTAAATATTAAATATGATACTATATTTATTCAACAATACCAATAGAAGCTTTATAAAACTATTTGAATTTTCATTGTCAATAGATCCATCACGCTAGACATATTACGCTTCTTTGTGTTAGTGTTAGGCAGTAATATATTTTAAGATTTAGTACCCCATTATGACCAAAGAGAATCAGCATTTAGTATTAATTGACGGATATGGCTTTGTATTCAGAGCTTTCCATGCTTTTCCTCCCTTAAGGAGGGAAGACGGAACTCCGGTGGGAGCAATATTTGGCTTCACTTCAATGCTCAGCAAAGTGCTATTAGAATTCACTTGTTCACATTTAGCGGTTGTTCTTGATTCTGGTGGAAAAACTTTTCGTCATGATATATTTCCTGAGTATAAATCTCATCGTCCTCCAGCTCCGGAAGACTTAATCCCACAGTTTCCTCTTGTTAGAAAAGCCGTCTCATCCTTAAACATAGATATTTTAGAGCAAAAGGGATATGAAGCTGATGATCTTATAGCCACTTTTGCAAAAGATGCTAGCAACAAGGGAATGAAGGTAACAGTTATTTCTTCAGATAAAGATCTGATGCAGTTAATTGATGATAACATCAGTCTTTATGATCCTATTAAATCTAAATATATTAAAGCGACACAAGTGGAAGATAAATTTAGTGTTCGTCCGGATCAGATAATTGATATTTTAGCTCTTATTGGTGATAGTGCAGATTATATTCCAGGAGTTCCAGGAATTGGTCCGAAAACGGCTTCTGAGTTACTAAATAAATATAATAGTTTAGATGGGATTTATCAGAGTATGGATGAAATCCCTAGTAGCAAACGTAAACAATCACTAATTGATAATAAAGAATTAGCTTATTTATCTCAAAAACTTGTTGTGCTTGAAGATCAGGTTCCCACAGAAAATAGCTTGGATGATTTAAGGATTAAAATTTCTCATGTTGATCAATTTAAGGATTTTCTCCATGAGCAAAACTTTAATTCTTTATATAGCAGGGCGGATAAAATATGCCAAAATTTTAATCATCAGAATATAGAATATCATGATCCTATTTTAAGCGCTAAGATTATTGAATTGAAAACAGGAGAAGATTTAAAGTCATGGTTAGAACGCAAAACTTCATCTAGCGGCCAACTTAGTCTAATATTAGAAGCAGGGTTTTTATGTATTTCTTGTGATCCTTCAGAAATTGTGATTTGCAGTATTGCAGGTTCATTAAATAGTGGTTTATTTCAAAGTAATAATGGTTTTTCTATAAAAGAATTATCTAATATTTTAATTCCCTTTATAAATGATAGCTCCATTAATAAAATATTACATGATGTAAAAACATTTTATCATATCATTGCTGAATATGTTGTTGTTGAAGAGGTGGCTTGGCAAACATCTGATGATATTCAGCTCATTTCTTATATATTGAATAATGGTGTGCATGGTCATGATTTAAAAACTTTGGTTCAGCATTATTCTAGCTTAGGAGATGATTTAGAGTTAAAGCAATGGCTGGGCTATTCTGCATTATTCTTATTGCAATTATATTCTAAGCTTAAGCTCCAGCTTGTGAAAGAAAAACTACTCATTCTTTATGAAAGAATAGAGAAGCCTCTTTCATATGTTTTGTATAAAATGGAGCTAGAGGGTATTCTAGTTGATCAATTAAAGCTTAAAGAAATCTCAGAAGACTTCTCCAAGCGATGCTTAAAGTTAGAGAAAGAGATTTATGAAATTGCGGGCATGGAGTTTAATTTAGGTTCTCCTAAGCAAATGGCAGAGGTTTTGTTTAATAAATTAGATTTGCTGAGTGATGAGAAAAAAGCTAAAAATAAAAAGTTCAGCACAAATGTCGAAGTTTTAGAAGAGTTATCTCATCAGGGGCATAAGATTGCTGATTTAATTTTGCATTGGCGTCATTTAAGTAAATTAAATAATACTTATGCTAAGAGTTTAGGAAAAAACGCAGATAGTGAGGGGCGTATTCACACTAGTTTTCAGATGACTTCCACTTCCACAGGGAGACTCAGCTCTAGCAACCCTAACTTACAAAATATTCCTATTCGTAGTGATGATGGTACTAAAATTAGATCGGCATTTATAGCAAAGCCTGGTTACCAATTAATTTCAGCTGATTATTCTCAAGTGGAATTGCGTCTTCTTGCTCATATGGCAGAGATTGCAAGTCTTCAAGATGCATTCAAGAATCATCAAGATATTCATGCAATAACTGCTAGTGAGGTGTTTAAAATTCCTTTATCAGAAGTAACTTCAGATTTGCGTCGTCAAGCAAAGGCCATTAATTTTGGTATTATTTATGGCCAGAGTGCATTTGGTTTAGCTAAGCAATTATCAATCTCTAGATCTGATGCTAATAAATATATAGAATCTTATTTTGAGCATTATCCAGGGATTAAACAATATATGGAAAGAACCAAAGAATTTGCCAGAGAGAATGGTTTCGTTGAAACTCTTCAGGGGCGTAAATGCTACACTAGAACAATTAATGATTCAAATAGTGCAATTAGAAACTTTGCTGAGCGTGCAGCAATTAATGCTCCTTTGCAGGGAACCGCTGCGGATATTATAAAAAAGGCTATGATTCAATTAAATAAAGAAATAGAGAAGAGGAATTTGCCTGCTAAAATTTTATTGCAAATACATGATGAATTAATATTAGAGGTAAAAGAAGAATCCGTGGAGGTTTTAAGTAAACTCACAAAGCAAATAATGGAATCTGCAATTACTCTTAGCATTCCTTTGGACGTTAATATAGATCATGGAAAAAATTGGGCGGAGATTTAAGTTAACCATTTATTTACTTTTTAGGTGTATTATGTGTCAAACGTTATTTAAAGAAGGCTATTGTTGGTGTCCGATATAGAAGCAAAGAAACAAGGTAGTGGTGATGAATTAGCTAAGGATGCAGATTCTACACCTCAAGCCAATAGTGAAGAAGAGAGATTAGAAAGGTCTTGGGATTTTTTAACTGATGTTACTGAGAAAGTTTCTTCATTGCCTCAATCGGAGCAAGATAAAATCATCAACATAGGTAGGCAGCTATCTGCGGCAGGAGCTTCATATAATCATACAGTTCCTAGCCCTGATAGAAAAACACGTAGCCCAGCTAAAGAAGCTGCAAAATCAGCTAAGAAATCGGCTAGTCATTAATTTTTTATTTTTGTTGAGTTGGCTCCTAAAAAACATAATAATTTTATTGACATTCTATAAATACAGGCTATAGTTTGACTCTTATTATATAAACAATATTTGAAGGAATAGCAATGTTTGCGGTTTTTAAAAGTGGTGGAAAGCAATATAAAGTAGCAGAGAACCAGGTTCTTAAGCTAGAAAAGCTTGATGCAGCTGTTGGTGAAGAAATAAAGTTAGAAGAAGTTATGGTGATGGGCAAAGATGGAGGTAAAGCTTCTGTTGGTGCTCCTTATGTTAAAGGTGCTTCTGTAAAAATTCAAGTTGTTGATCAAGATAAAGATGATAAGGTGATCATCTTTAAAAAGAAAAGAAGAAAGAATCATCGTCGTAAAAACGGTCATAGACAACCAATTTCATTAGTAAAAGTAATTTCTATTAATTTAGAAAAATAGTTTAAGGAGATAGATAAATGGCCACGAAAAAAGCTGGTGGTAGTTCCAGAAACGGTAGAGACACAATAGGTCGTAGATTAGGTACTAAAGTTGGTGATGGACAGAAAGTTCACCCAGGTGTTGTTTTAGTTCGCCAAAGAGGAACAAAATTCCATCCGGGAAGAAATGTTCACATGGGTAGAGACCACACATTGCATGCTCTTGTGCCAGGTTCAGTTTCTTTCGATAAAAGAAGCCACCGTACTTACATTCATGTAAGTTCATAAGATTATATCTAAAAATTATACGAATATAATAAAAAAACCAGCGAGAATTAATTTTCCGGCTGGTTTTTTATTGTCTGAATTTCTTGTATCGTCTAAGAGTAAATAGGCGTTAGACTTTCCCTCAAGACTTGTCATCTAAGAGCCATGAGGCGTTAGCCGAATGAGCGTGGGATCCAGAATTTAAAACTATTCTCCCTGTATGGATAATTCATTAATCTTTTATTCTTTTAGAGCTTTGTGATCTTGGTAAAAACTTTAAACTGGATTCTCGAATTGGTATAAACCAATTCAAGAATGACGACAACTTGTTATCTAAGGGGAGGGGCATTCCTCTCCCCCATTCGTCATCTAGGAGTAATTAAAGAAGGCAGTCTTTCTTCACTACTCGTCATTCTTGAAAACCATTAGGTTTTCGAGAATCTAGAAATCAAAAAACTCTGCTAGACCTTTTGGTCTAATTCATTCTTTTTTAAATGGCGGGTTAAGTCTAATAAGCATCAACTTCAGGGGGGGGGAGTTCTCCAACTGGCTTGTGAATGTTGTTATAGCATTCATGAGCTGCATCAACAAAAGCTTGTTGTTCTAAATCATACTCTTTTATATAATATTGGCCTTTATAACCAAGACTTCCACCAGCAATCATACCAATAATTGTAGTTACAACATATGCATAAGTGGGTAGTTCATGTGTTCTAGAGCAATAAGCTATATTCATTAAGCCGTGAGATATTATAGGTAGCATGAGTGCTCCTATAGCTGTTCCACATACTGTGCTAAGAGAATATTCAAAAAAATATTCATTATGATCAACTTCGTATTTGGTATTTGCAGCATCAATAAAGCATTTCATATTTTTGTTACCTCTATTTTCAACGGTTTCGTTGGGATAGTCATATTCCTGAAGCGCTTCTCTAAACGACTCATAGTTTACATAATTTTGCTTCTTATTGCTGTATCCTCCTTTTATGTTGTTTCTTTGTTCAATTCCCATAAGAATGATATAATCATGGATTGTCTCTTTTTGTTGGTAATGTCCTCTAAGTGATGTAGTGTTTTCAACCATATTTATCTCCTAATTATTATCATTAAGTAGTAAGTTGGAAAATAGCTGTAAAAGGTTAAGTGTTTGTTAAGAAAACTAGAAAAGTAATTTAGGTTTGAGGTTGTTAATAGTTTTTTAATATTTCTATGATATTTTTAACATTAAAATCAATAATCCAAGTCAAAGGTAGATAGTTAGGTGGTATCTGAATCAGTTAACAAAAAACAAATAAAGAATAGGGAAATCGAAGCAGACGTTGAGAGATTCAGGCAAACCCCCGGGAAGTATTTAGGTGGTAAATTTGGATTGCCTGGGAAAATATTTGGTAATGCTATTGGTTATACTTTTGGAATTGCTGCCGGCTTTGTGCGTAAATTTCTAACCAGAATAAAAGGTATTATCAAAATTGCTGCTTCTCCAGTCGCTGGTCTCACTGTGGGTACTGCGATGGGGGTAATAGATGTGGTATATGGATTGGCAGCTGTTGGTGCAGGAATTGTTACAGTAGTTGTTGCAGGGGCATTTTCTGAAAGAGCTAGAAAAAAATTTGGTAATTTAATGACAGGAGGAGCAAAAAAAATTGGATTAGGATTAACAGCTCCTTTTACGGTAGCAGGAGCAATGCTTTCATCAGGTGCTTATAATTTAGCCTTAGGAAAGCAATCTCCTTGGAGCGTGATGGACAAATATAATAATGTCAATAACAATGCTAGTGACAAAATTTGGGAAAATACAGCACCACCACCAAAAATAAACCCAAAGTATGAATACATGGATGATGATAAGTCACTAGAGAAAATTACGCCTTTTAGGAAAGTACCACGAGATTCTTTAAATGAAAAAAAAGGTAGAGAATTTAATCTTGTTCCTAATGTTACAGTTAATACAAGAGGTGGAAGAGGTCGAGGTTAAGATAAGCCGCTTTCTTGTTCCTTGCGGGGTAATACCTTGTCTCAAAATTTAAGAAAGATATTTAGTCATGCAGTACTTCAGAAGACTTACGTCCAATTTGTGAGCCTTTCTTCACTTTCTTTCCTTGAGTTAAATCATCAAGAATCTTTGTCATTGATTTAACGTCTAAATCTTCATAAAAATCATCATTAATTTGAATCATTGGTGCATTGGCACAAGAGCCCAAGCATTCCACTTCAGAGAGGGTGAATAATTTGTCTTTAGTGGTGTCGCCTAGATCAATCTTTAACTTTTTCTTACATAGATTTTTGATATCTTCTGCTCCACGAAGCCAGCAAGGTGTGGTTCCACATAATTGAATATGATGTTTTCCAACGGGGCTTAGATTAAACATAGTGTAGAAAGTGGCTACTTCCATCACTCTTATTTGTGGCATTTCTAAAATTTCTGCCACATGTTCCATAGCAGCAATGGGCAGCCAATTGTCATTTTGCTTTTGAGCAATTTCAAGCAGAGGAATAACCGCGCTTGCCTGACGTCCTTGAGGATATTTAGCAATATGCTTTTTTGCTTCTTTT
>JAOARE010000027.1 GCA_025210695.1 Rickettsiales bacterium | reverse complement strand
TTTCTCATGTTATCAAGTCTCACAAGCCCTGGTAATGTTCCCGGACTTTCTACAACTAGCCTGTCATCAAACATTTTTATTTGTATATCCGTTCCTTTAATGCTGTAGTCACGGTGGCAAACTGCATTTACGATTATTTCCTTCCATACGAATTCGGGGTATTCAGATTTTGTATGGAACTTACCATCATTGCCTAGTTTGGTAAATTCCTTTATTTGTGTGCCTACAAAATCTAAGGATTTTTGTAGCATTTCCAATATTGTCCCTTCAAATATGGTGTCTTTAATAACATTCATTCTAGTACCTGTTTTTTCAATAACCCCTTGATATTTAATAAATCTTACTCTTGCTCTTGGAAAGTAATGTTGTGGATTTTTTCCAAACAGAAGAATTGCACCACCACTTATTTCATATCCACTATCAGTCTTAGTTATAAATTTTTTACCATCTATTAAGAGTTCTAACGGTGTCTTTGAGTAACCTATAAGGTTGGCATAGTCTTTTACTTTATCCATATCTATATCATCTATACTTGCAGTGTTAACTGGTGCATCTTCGTAAAATCTATCGCCTTTATCGTACATAAGTTGTAAACGCTCTTCAAAGCTTAATTTCTTTGATTTATCGCCTACTCTATAAAACACTTCGTCAGCTTGATTGGTATGAACGTTCTGACTTTGGTGAACTTTAATTAGTAACACTTGATTATCGTTACCTTCACTATCAATGCAGTCTAAGGTTTCAAACTCTACTTTAATTGTTGACTTGCAGAAATCGTACCCAACTCGTAGAAACTCATTTATTTTTGCTTCATAACCTTTTATACCTTCTATATCTCCATTGTCTTTTATACCTATCGCTAATGTACCACCATCAGCATTTGCAAAGGCTACAAATGGTGTTGCTAGGGCTTTAGGTTCTATACGTATGCTTTTTCTGTCGAAGGTTTGATTTTCTTTCATGGTTTGAAATTGTTGTATTGTATACATTTGCTCACCTCTTTTCTTTCAATTTTAGTTTATATTTAATTTTTCTTTTATTATATTATTATACAAAAAAATATTACTATTAAATATGGTCAATTACCTACCTAGAATCTACAGGCTCCTAAGAGTTTACAAACCGCTGTATTAATATTCATTCTTAACCAATTTATTAATGATATCTTTCTGTCGCATCTCTAATACTGATATATCCCATTTATCATATGATATTACTTGTAAGCTACGATTTAAATCTGATATACGCGGTTTTAAATATAGTTCTTTCTTATCTTTAAAATTCTTATTACTAGCTCTAGAATTTTTATTTTTTGATAATAATATTAAATTAGCTATTTTATTATTCCATATTTTTAGCTCTTTGCTGCTAAAGTCAACTAACCATTGACTTGTTAACTTGGGGTTCTGTGGTAGTACGTGTTCAACACTTATTGTACCAAATTTTCTTTTAGACATATTATCTGATAAAATTATTTCCAATTTCAATAATATATACTTTATGAATCTTTTTCCATATACATCCTTATTTAGCACGCCTCTATATTTTACAGTTTCAATATTAAATACCTGTTTTTTTAAAATAGAATTTGTATCCGTATTTGATTCAACTACCTTTAAAATATTATAAATATTAATAGAACGCTTTGACGGTGTAAGTCCTGTAACCCAGTCGGAGATAACTTTGTGTCCAAGTTTTTTTATAAACATCATGATATTATTGGTTTTAAATTTTTTATAGTACAACATTAAACATGACATCCACTCGTTAGCTGGAAAATATTCTTTTAAAATACTAATTATATTCCAAAATTCATTTGATTCACCTATATCGCTATCTAAATCATAATCTTGATTAATAAAAAATCCTTCATAAATTTTTTTATACTCATTTATATAGTCAATGAACTCTTTACCTTTATTCAAATGATACTTTCCAAAAACACCATTTTCAAACTCCTTGTATAAATCTTCCTTCGCTCTTTCTTTTACAATTATCGTTCTTATTAGTGAAATAAGGTTCTCAAAAATGTCTGCACCTAAATCATTCTCCATATTATCCCAGAGTTTCGAGTAATATTCTCTCTCAACATCATTTTCAATTATTTTGGGGACTAGGTTAATAGATTTTAGTATGTCTATTCTACGCAGTTGTAACCCTCTATCGTTTACTATTGTAAATAGCCTAAAAGCATCTTGAAAGTTCTCTGTTATAAGATATAACATTACACATTTTTGCACTAGAAACTGAGCAAAAGTCTCTAGTAAAGATTGATTATTTATTTCTTCAATTTTTAAACTAAAATATTCAATTGCTTGGATTATATTCTGTTGTTCTTTATTTTGTTTTATAAAATTAATATTCTTTGTTCCACCTTTGATCTGTATTATATTTCTAAATAATTGTATTTCTCTCACTTCTAACTTTGATCTTTCGGGTATTCCTTCTAACTCGTTATCTTCTTTAAAAATATATTTATGAAGTGTATCACTATATGAGTCTTTATCAATCCTATCTCTTAGACATGCAAACAAAATCTGTAAAGTTGTTAGCCTCTGCTGCCCATCAATGATATCATACATACTACAAGTACCAAGTGTGGAAGTTTTATGTAAGATAATAGTACCTAAAAAATATTCATTTCCACGTTCTGCATTATATAAATCTTCAAATAATTCTTCCCATTGTTCTTCTCCCCATGAATAAGGACGTTGATATATAGGAATTCTAAAAAAGTAATCATCACTAAAAAGCTCTTTTAAAATAATCTTACTACCATCAATCGACATAATAACCCTCCTCAAAACCCTATCTATGCAGTTGCTCTGCAGAAATATTTACTCTATTGTAATTACTTTTAATTAATACGTTCAATTATGGTGAAAGCGCCATAATTGGAAATTTAGATTATGTATTTCTGATGTTCCAAGACATCTAATAATGTTATGAGTAATAAACAGTATTGTATGTCCAATAAGAATAAATAGTCTTTTACACTTATTCTAATATTATATCTAACCTTGATCATCAAAAGTACTCATTGATTATTATAGCCCTAACACCGACATCTGCCAACATTATCCACTTTACAAAGATACTCTTCTAAAAAAGACAAAATTTCTAATTAACCAATAGAAATCTTGTCTGGTAATATATCCTAAATTCATCAATATACTATTTCTTTTAAAACCGCTTTCTCAGCCATACTCCTAGCAGTATTATAATACCCAACCCTATCCACAAAGTTACAATCGTCTGGAATAGGATTCTTCTTAAGATACTGCTCCTCAATAAGCATAGACATCTCATTAGCTTCGTCATTAACCTTATGACAATGCTCCATCAACTCTCCATTCATAAGCATTTCTCTATACATATAAGACTTATGCTCTTTAAGATACTTAAGCCTCATTCGCCCATATTTCCCAAGGGGTCTTTCATCATATTTAACATCATTAGAAATCTGAATCTTAGGATATAATATCCCATCAACTTCTTCATACTCCAATTCCACCGGCTTAAACTTACTCATCTGAAAGCACCTCCATCATCATCCTAGCTCCGATTTTGAATCCTTCTATGAAGGTTTCAAGATAATAATAGGAGTCTCTTTCATTTTGTGTACTTGAAAATTCATCATATAGTTTAAATTCTGCTTCACTTAATCTGCTTGTAAATTCACTTTCTAGTTTACTAACTCTTCCATTAATCTGTTCAAATTCTTTTCCACTTGGCAAAACCTCTTCATTCCTATATATTTCACCAAAATACAACTTCTCTAATATACGCTTCATTCAAATTCACCTTTCTTATTTTTATTTAAAAGGCAATCCAAACAAAAACATCTTTATATCCACTCACGCCCTACCTTAGCTCAGTACTGACTGAACATATCTACTCAGTACCTATTTTAATAGCAACACGCACCGTAATTTCTCTATTAAAGTTCTTATTTCTGAAATTTGCTATGTCAGTACTAAAGGTACAATAATCGCAGAAGTGTGTAAATTCCTTGATTATTAGCAATCTGCTCGATATAGTACTGTCACTGTCTCCACATGATATGTATGAGGAAACATATCTAAGGGCTGTATCTCTTCTACCCCGTATCCATTTTTAGTTAAATATTTTAAATCCCTTGCTTGGGTTA
>JAOARE010000026.1 GCA_025210695.1 Rickettsiales bacterium | reverse complement strand
TATTTTAAAATTTTAGCAACAACGCCAGCACCAACAGTGCGACCACCTTCACGAATAGCAAATCTTAAGCCTTCATCCATTGCGATAGGAGATATTAATTCAACTTTTAAGTTTACGTTATCTCCTGGCATTACCATTTCTTTTCCTTCAGGTAAAACTATTGTACCTGTCACGTCTGTGGTTCTGAAGTAGAACTGTGGACGGTAATTTCCGAAAAACGGAGTGTGTCTTCCACCTTCATCTTTATTCAAGATATATGCTTCTGAATCAAAGTTAGTATGTGGAGTCATGCTGCCTGGTTTTACTAACACCTGACCACGCTCTACATCTTCTCTCTTTGTACCACGTAGTAATATACCAACATTATCACCAGCCTGACCTTCGTCCAATAACTTACGGAACATTTCAACACCAGTACAAGTGGTTTTTTGCGTAGGGCGAATTCCAACAATTTCAATCTCTTCACCAACTTTGATAATACCAGTCTCAACTCTTCCAGTAACAACTGTTCCACGACCTGAAATTGAGAACACATCCTCAATAGGCATCAAGAAAGGACGGTCAACAGGACGCTCTGGTTGCGGAATGAAACTATCTACCGCGGCCATCAACTCAATAATCTTGTCTTTACCAATCTCAGGATTATTACCTTCAATAGCTGCTAACGCCGAACCTTTAATAACAGGTATGTCATCACCTGGGAAACCATAAGAAGTTAATAACTCTCTTACTTCCATCTCTACTAATTCTAATAATTCTGGATCATCAACCATATCTACTTTGTTTAAAAACACAACTAGAGACGGAACACCAACTTGACGAGCAAGAAGAATATGTTCTCTTGTTTGAGGCATTGGACCGTCTGCTGCCGAAACAACCAATATCGCCCCATCCATTTGAGCAGCTCCAGTAATCATGTTCTTTACATAATCGGCGTGACCCGGGCAATCAACGTGAGCATAGTGACGCTTCTCTGTTTCATATTCAACATGCGCTGTTGCAATTGTAATACCACGAGCTTTCTCTTCAGGCGCTCTATCAATTTGATCGTAGTCTATTTTATCACCACCACCAAGCTCTGACATTATACCAGTAATTGCTGCTGTTAAGGTTGTTTTACCATGATCAACGTGACCAATTGTCCCTATATTGCAGTGTGGCTTATTTCTTAAAAACTTCTCCTTGGCCATCTTTAAATTTCTCCTCATTCTTAAATTGTGATAGACTTCACTAATTTAAAATAGCGAAGATCTTTTTATAATGGAGCGGGTGATGGGAATCGAACCCACGTAACCAGCTTGGAAGGCTGGGGCTCTACCATTGAGCTACACCCGCGTAAATTATGGTGGAGAGAGAAGGATTCGAACCTTCGTACGCATTACACGGACAGATTTACAGTCTGTTGCCTTTAACCACTCGGCCATCTCTCCCAATCCACTATAGACACTGAACATCTAATAGACACTGAACATCTATAGGATTGATATTTTTAATATATCTTGTATTATCTGTCAATCATTTTAACATATGTTTCTAACAAAAGATAAAAATATGTCACATAAAAAACAAAACAAAACTCAAGAATTATTTATTTACGGTAAACACCCAGTCATTGCTGCATTAAATAATCCTAATCGTAAGTATAAAAAATTATATACAACGCAGGAGATTTGGAGAGAATTAAAATTATCTTTTCCTAAGCTGGAAATTAAAGTTCATTTAATGGAAGCTCATGAAATAGATATGAGATTACCAGATGGAGTTAATCATCAGAATATAGTGCTAGAAGTTTTTCCATTAAAGGCATTAGAAATTGAAGATGTTCTTGAAAAGAATTCTGCTAAAGAAAAGTCTTGTTTAATAATTCTTGATCAGATTACCGATCCTCATAACATAGGTGCCATTATAAGGTCAGCTGCAGCATTTTCAGCAGATGCTATAATTTTAACAGAGCATAATAGTCCAAGCGAAAATCAAACCATTATAAAATGTGCTGTTGGAGCTTGTGAGTCTATTCCTTTAGTTAAAGTAACTAATTTAGCTAATTGTATGAAAATTTTACAGAAAGAAGGATACTGGATCATAGGTCTTGATGGGCATACTGATATAGAGTTGAATGACTCTATTTTCTCGGATAAAATAGTTTTCGTTTTAGGCTCTGAGGATAAAGGAATGAGAAATCTCACCAAGAAAAGCTGTGATTATATAGCAAAAATAAAAATTTCTAAGAATTTAGAAAGTCTTAATGTTTCTAATGCGGCTGCAATTGCTTTATATGAGTTTTCAAAATACAGCAGTTAAATATTATAATTATATAACAACATTGCATAATAAAGTTGAATTAACCTTATATTAACCTTTTCTGATTTACTCTTTTTACCCAAGAAATTAATTTTTAAGACAAAGGTTTCTATAATATGGTGGATGATGATGATTTTGTATTTACAGAAATAAATCCTGATATGTATAGTTTTGAAGATGCATCAGTTGAAAGAGATGAATTTATTAAAATTTGTCAGAAGGATGATTGGAGTAACAAAGACTTTGCTAGGTTAAAAGAGTTAAGTAGAACTGTTGGAGCGATGCCTGATAAGCATCCAGATGTAGTAAATTTTGCTTATTATGCTATGGATAAAGCGATAGAATCTGGTGACAAACAATCTATTAAAGATGCACTCAGTTTAACGGATAGAATTTTTACGCATAATTTTCATAGTCAAAGTTATCGTCCTAATGAAGATTCTCCAATATCAATAAATAAATTTAGATCTAATGTGGATGATCTTCTATATGCACACTTTTCTAATCCAAAGCATAATTTTCAGCCTCATTTTTATGAGAAGTTATATCCGCAGGGTTATCTAAAATTATCAGCGTTTAAAATGTTAGAGTCTGGAAGGGGGGATGATGGTTCTTCTAATTTACAGAAAGTGAATCAAGCTGTGGTAACATATGATTCAACTCCCAATCAAAGACAATTAGAGAGTTTAACAAGAGAGTTAGAGAGATCTATGTCTCGTGATGATATAGATATGGAGCGTATTATAGAGCGCATGACACCTGAGGGGCGTGGTGCAGAAGGTGATAGTTTATTAAAATCTGGTAAAGCTGATAATAAATTAATGCGTGACTATCAATATCAAACGGATTTATCAAAATATCCAGGAAACGGTAAAGCAGAAATTGCAATGAAATTTTCAGATAATTACCAATATCAATCCCTTATAATGGGATTGCCAGTAGAAGAGGCTATACAACAAACTCCAGAAACTATTCTTTATTCTCTTCATAAACATAAAGTTTTATCTGATCCTACGTATAGAGATATTCCTGATACTATAGGAGAGATTCTTACTAAGCTTCCAACTCGTAT
This sequence comes from Rickettsiales bacterium, assembly GCA_025210695.1. Lineage (NCBI taxonomy): Bacteria > Pseudomonadati > Pseudomonadota > Alphaproteobacteria > Rickettsiales > Rickettsiales bacterium. The sequence goes on along the minus strand of JAOARE010000026.1, from coordinate 39,744 downwards.
GAGTAACGCCATAACGGATGTTTTTACACCTAAGAAGCAAGGTGTTATTACTCCATCAATAGATGGTGTGACTACAAACTCTAAAGATGATGCATTACCTGTTTCAAAAGGGGGTACTTTGGCGGGTGGTAATAATACATTACATGTTTCTAAGGAGATTAATGTAGGAGAGGGTAGTAATGCATTGCCAGCACCAGGAGATAATACATCTATTAATGTTCCACAAAGTAAAGTTCCTACAACCTCTCAATTGGCATTAGGGGCAGTTGCTGTAGGGGCTGTAGCAATGGGGGCTAAAAAAGTTTATAATTTCTATACTCAAAATTTTGGTGAAGACGCAGCTCCAGAAAAGATTAGGGAAGCAAAATCTTTAATTTCTAACATTGTGAATTCAGATCAAGATCTTACAAAGATATATAACGATTTGACATCTCAAACAAATAAACTCACAAGAGAAGTAAATTATCTATACGATCAACAACAGCAGAACTCTCCTTTGTATAAAAAAACTAGAGAAAGCTTAGATCGCTTGTTGCAGACAAAAGAAAAAGCATATGATTTAGAAAATAGAGTTATACAAATAAAAGAAGATTTCAAAAATCTTGATAATTCTAATTTAAAGGTGAAATACATTGATGGGCTTATAAAAGAATATCATGATATTGAAAAAGGTTACGACAAATTGATTTTAGAGAAATCTATCTATGATATGAGACAGAAAGAGCCCGTAAAGAAAAAATCGGTTACTTCTTCAAGATCCCCAAGAAGCCATGCTGAAAGAATATTAGAGGAAAAACGTGAGAACAAACAACGATCTTTTGGTCGTTCTCAGGAATAAAATGATATGAATAATTTTGAAGTAAGAAAGGCTATTTTTAAAGAAGACTTTATTAAATCTATGAAGTCAGATTTTGTAGATACAAAATTTCTTAAAGATATGTTAAATGTTTTATTTGTAAATAAGATAGATCTAAAAGAATTAAGTGAGATATTAAATCAGCCGATAGATGATAAGGAAAATACAGCTTTACATATAGTTGCTGCTAAGGGAGATGAGGAATTAACCAAACTTTTTGTTCAATATGGAGCGCAAATAGATATAAAAAACAACCTCGGAAAAACCCCTCTAGAGGTGGCAAGGGCGGAAAATGCTACTATGATAGGCAAAGCATTGAATGCTTTAACTTTCGGATATACCGATTATCGCGATACAACAAAAACTCAAGCTATGATCAAAGACACAGCAGAAGTAGTAACAAAGTTTCAGAGCATGGCCAGAGGAACACAAGTTAAAAAAGCCAAACAAGCTAAAAAAGATTTAGAATCAGTTAGGGCAGTAAAAATAATATTTAAGCATCTTATAGAAAAAGATCCATCAAATTATAACCTTATAAAAGGAACTATAAGAGCTATAGATGAGAGATTTGGAAAGGGGGCGTTAAAGGGCGTATTAGACCAGCCAATAGACGCTAAAGGTAATACAGTTTTACATATTGCAGCTATAGATGGGGATATAGATTTAGCTAGAATTTTAGTTAGAAATGGAGCTTCCTTAGAGCCTAAAAATAAAAAAGGAAATACACCAGAAATAGAAGCAATTAATAATCAAAGATCTGTTTTTGATGAACTTAGTGATGCTCCAGACACAGATAAGGTTAGAGAATATTTAGCGAATACAAAAGTTAAAGATGTCGAGTTTCAAAGGAATGAAACACTAGCTAAAGGTCTAGTCGAAGAAATAAAACAATTTTATACGCATCATGCCAAGAAGTCCTCTCCTGCATCAGATATTTTTACGGAATCTGCTTTGTTAAAATTACAAGAAATTTCTAAAACTGAAGATTTTCAGAAGAATCCTTTAGAATATTTAGGGAGTAAAAATTTAGTGATATTAGAAGAAGTATTGCATGGGCAGAAGGATAAAACTAGTTCTCTTTATCAATCAGGAGCATCTGGATGGGTAAATTATTATGATCATGATGGATACATACAAAAGGCAATAGATACAGCAAGGGAGATTTTGCAAGTTGGTCAAGATTTTCAAGAGCAAATAGATAGAACAATAGTGTTTGAAAATTTTAGAAAGGCTTTAGAGTCCTCAGATATGAGTAAAATAGATAAGGTTTTACAAAAAATGTCCCCAGAGGTGAGGCAGGATGTTTTATCACAAGCTATGGATAAAGAAGGAAACACTGCGTTGCATCTGGCTGCGCTCAAGGGAGATAAAAAATTAGCAGAAGTTTTGGTTATAAATGGAGCTAATGTAACTGCAGAAAATAAAGATGGTGATACCCCTGAGAAAGTGGCGGTTAAGAATCAAAGATCTTTTCTTGGTCGTCTTGCTAATTATCCAGACACAGAGCCTGTTAGAGATTATCTATCGGATGCAGATAAAATAAAAAAAAGTAAATTAGGTAAAGAAATAAGAGAATTATCTTCAAAGTCTACTGCTAGGGCTAGGTTAAATAAGGTAATAAGTGGTAAGCCTGTTAAGGTTAGACAGTAGTATCATCTTTTTTATTAAGATCAAGTTTTTGTACTATAGGCATTAATAGAACACTGGCAAAAAACAACAAAGCTATAATAAAAAATACTTGATTAAAGGTTATAATATAAGCTTCACGTTCAGCAAGTTGCGTTATCATTTTTATAGCAGCAGAACCAGGTTCAACATAATCAAAACTAGTTAAATTAGATTCTATTAAATTATATGTATTATTAGCTGCATCATTATTATAATTAACGTTATCTCTAAGATGAGAATAATTTCTTTTTGTCCAATCTTGCAATAAAGTATTAGTTACAGCTAAACCAATTGCTCCTCCTAAATTACGCATTAGGTTATATAATCCACTAGCTGTATGAACTTCTTCTGTATTTAGGGTGGCAAAGGTTAAACTAGTGATGGGTAGAAAACAAAGCATTAGAGAAAATCCTCTTACAGCTTGAGGTAAGAAAAATTCATCAAATCCAGACTCATAAGTTATATTAGTGTTCATATAACACCCTAGGCCAAATAAAAACATTCCTGTGGCAAGCATTAGTCTTAAATCTATTTTTTTAGATAAGATACCTGCTACTGGAGCGGATAGAAGTTGGAAGACTCCGGTCACAAATAAATATTCGCCTATTTGAAGACTATTCAGACCTTTTATAAATCCAAGGTAAATGGGCAAAAGAAATACAGCCGTATATAATCCCCAGCCTAAAACAAAACTAAAGATACATCCGCAGGTGAAATTTCTGTCACGAAAAGCGTGAAGATTAATTACAGGATGTTCTATTATCCATTCTCTATATATCATTAGAATTCCTGAGAGCAGAGATATTGCTAATAATAAGCAAATAAGGTGGCTATCAAACCATTGCTTTTTGGTTCCTTCTTCTAGCGTATATTGTAAGGTTCCTAGGCAAATTATTATCAGAAATATTCCTATAAAGTCTATTTTTTGTAATAATTCATATTTTGCTTGATCAAAGTTCACTAATTTAAAAACAAAAAAAGTCACTAATATTCCAGGTATAATATTAAGAAGAAAAAGATATGGCCAGGAGAGATAGTCCGTTATATATCCTCCAATGATTGGGCCGGTTATAGGTGCTATTGTAACTACTAGCCCAATTACCACTGTAACATTTGGTCTCATTTTAGGAGGAAACACTACAAAAATAGTTGCAAACACGGTTGGAATCATAGCTCCACCAAAGAAACCTTGGAGAGCGCGAAATATTATCATAGACTCAAGATTCCAGGCTAGTGCACATGCTAAGCTCATTATAGTAAATCCAGCACAAGAAATACTAAATACTATTCTTGTGGAGAAAGCTTTGCATAACCATCCGCAAATAGGAATAATTATTACTTCAGCAATTAAATATGAAGATTGCACCCAATTTATTTCATCTTGAGTGGAAGATAAACCAGATTGAATCTCTCTAAGAGAACTTGCAACTATTTGAATATCTAATATGGCCATAAACATACCAAAAACCATGCTTATAAAAGCTATCCAGGTTTCTGTACTAACGGTGTTTTCTATATTAGAACTCAACCTTCACCTCGCAAGATAATCCAGACTTTAATAGAGATAAATCTTGATTTGAGTCAAAAATAATTTTTACAGGGATTCTTTGGACTATTTTAGTAAAATTCCCTGTAGCATTTTCAGGAGGTAATATGCTGAATTCTCCTCCGGTAGCTGGAGATAATCCATCTACTTTAGCTTTGAATTTAACTCCTTTAAAACTATCAACCGTAACTATAGATGCTTGACCGGGTTTCATCTTTCCTATTTTGGTTTCTTTAAAATTAGCTTCAACCCAGATATTACGCTGAACTAAATAGGCTAAAGCCGTTTGTGGAGAAGCTAGCTGTCCTATTTGTAAGGACCTACGGCTTATTTTTCCTTCGTTAGGGGCTCTGATAGTGGTATACTCTAAATCCACTAAGGCTAAATCTAATTTAATCTTAGCATCGTTAAGAAAGGCTTTTGCTTCATTAAGCTTAGAGATTGTGATGTCTCTATTTAATATTGCTTCTTTATAATTAAATTCTGCGGCAGAATAATCATTCTTTAAGCTGTTTTGTAAGTCACGTTTTTTTTCTAAAGTTTGTTGTGAAATACTTTTGTTTTTCACCAAAGACTCTGCTCTTTTAAGTTCGTTGTTAGCTACTTCAAAACTAACTTTAGCAGAATTTTTCTCTAGGATAGCTTTATTAATATCTAGCTCTTTTATATTAAGTGTTTGAGTTATATTATCTAATCTAGCATTGGCAGCTGCAACTTTTGCTTCTTCGAGCATAACTTTAAGTTTGTAATCTCTGTCATCAATTTTAGCTATTATTTGATTGGTCTTCACATCTTGATTATCGTCAACATACACTTCAGTTATATATCCGGTTACTTTAGGTCTTATAATTACAATATCTGATTTTAAATATGCATTATCTGTGAAAGCTGTGTCTTTACGAAAAAACAAAAATATACCTAATATTAGCAGAAGGATTATTAAGCTGCTTATCATCAATTTTTTAATATTTATATTTTTACTCATGATATAATTCCTGTATAGTAGGTGATATGAATTATATGTGAATTATGTGTTTAAAGCTATAAAATATGGAAGATATTACTATATACAGAAAAAAGCTTTTTTATAAAAGCGCTAATCGTGGATGGAAAGAGACAGATTTGTTACTGGGAGAGTTTACTAAACAACATATTAATGATTTTAGTCTCCAAGAATTAATTATGCTTGATGCTATTCTTGATGAACCAGATGGAGATATTTTTAACTGGATTACAAAAAAAATATCTATTCCAGAGAAGCATGATAATGAGGTGATGGCTTTGCTTCAGAATTTTAGAATTTTTAATTGTTAGAAAATTATATGAATGATATATGTAATTCTCACCATGAATGTATAGACTCAGCTATTAGGGTAGCTGAAAGTATATGCTTAGAGCGTAGATTGCAATTCACACCATTACGTAGAAGTGTATTTAAATTAATTTGGCAAAGTCATTCGCCATTAAAAGCTTATGATATTTTAGATCAGCTGCAAAAGAAAGACTCTTCGGCAAAACCAATTACAATTTATCGTACTTTAGATTTTTTAATTGAAAATAGAATGATTCATAAAATAGAAAGTCAGAATACTTACTTTGGTTGTTCTCACCCGAGAGAATCACATAATTGTTATTTTACTATATGTAGTAAGTGTAATGTAGTAAGTGAGGGATGTACAAATAACTTTTTAACTCCTATTTATGATGACCTTAAAAAAGAAAAATTCTTGGTAAAACATATTACTTTTGAAATACATGGAATTTGTAAAAACTGTTATTAATCCTTTATGTAAAGATTCATATAGTTTTTGAATATTCTTGTGGAGCTTTTTCTTTTAAATATCTATCAAGATAAGTGAAATCTTTGTTTTTAGTTAGGTCTGTCATTTTATGACCTTTCTCTAATTGCTGCATAACTTTGGTTAATCGAGATTGTATCAATTTATGTTGTGGAGTACTCTTTTGGGGAGTAAGGATAGTTTTTTGATATCCATAGCATTGGTTTGTAAATTTATCTAGCATAGTCTCAGAGTCATGGTAAAGTTTTTTTATAGCTTGAAGATCTGTATTAACTTTATAAATATCATGGTCAACATGGTTAGCTATTTCTTGCCTTAAGCTATGAAGAAAACTATTCATTTCTTTTATCATTATAGTAAGGTCTTGTTTTACAAATTCTTCAAATTTAGTTAGCAGTTGAGCAATATAACTAATAGAATCCTTTGAGATGGCTTTGCTTTTTATAGACTCCTTCTCTCTTTTTTTTATAGTTTTCTTTCTAATTTTCTTTTTTACAAGAAGCTCTTTTTGTTTTGCTCGAATAATTTGATTTAATATTGCTAAAGCTTTTTGTAGAATACGTTTCCACCATTTTGCTTTTGGGTCAGAGATTTTAATGTTACCATCTTCATCTCTTTCTATATCTTCTAATTTTCTTTTAACAAAGCGTCGTATGTCAAAAGCTAATCTTAGTGAGAGTACCAACATTAAAGAAGTAAACATTATTATGGGATTCCTTAAGTTATTATTTTATTAATATATGGTCTTATATAATTCATTACCACATCTTTTATTTTATTCATTTCATTGACTGTGTTTTCAGCATTATCTTGATAAGTATAAAAATCCTGTGGATTAAGTATATAATTTTCAATTAATTTTTGAATTTCTGAGGTGTTTTTTGCGCTAATAGCTGCTTTTTTATTCAAGAATAAATCAGATACTTCTCGTGAATTATCCATATTAGGGCCAAATATAATAATATTTCTTAGTTTTGCAGGTTCTATAAAATTATGTCCTATTCTAGTCCATGATCCTCCTATGCATACAATATTGCTGAGGCGGTAGAATAAACCAAATTCTCCTAAAGTGTCCACTAATAATACATCAGTATTATTAGTGATTTTTTCTTTACTTGATCTGGTAATAAAATTTAAATTAGATTTTTGTAGAAGATTTAACACTTCTTCTGTGCGAATTGGGTGGCGTGGGGCAATTATAGTCAATAAATTATGTTCTTGTAAATTTTTTTGAATTTGAATGAATATATCTTCTTCACCTGGGTGAGTGCTGGCTGCCATTACAACAGGGCGTTCTTCAACTTGTTTCTTAAAAGCTTCTATTTCTTTTGAGTTAAAGCTAAAGTTTTCTGCTATGAATTTAAGATTTCCAGATTCTATGACATTTTTTACACCTAGCTTCTCAATAAAAACTTTACTCTCTCTATTCTGAGTTAATATTAGGCTAAAGAGGCCTAAAATCGATTTTGCTAAAGGTTTTGCACATCTCCATCTTGAAAATGATTTTTCTGATAATCTAGCATTAATTAATACTAATTTAGTTCTATTGCTTGCTAATACAAGCATATTGGGCCAGAATTCAGATTCTGTCCAAATAGATAAATTAGGTTGCCAATAATCTATAAATCTTTTTACTATATTGTGGCAATCAAGCGGAGCAAATTGATGTATTGCATTCCTAGGTAAATTGTTTTTAGCTATTTTAGCAGCCGTGATAGTGACGGTGGTAACTAATATATTTATTGAAGGAAATTCAGAGGATATAGATCTAATTATTGGTAAAATAGCGTTAAATTCGCCAATGCTTGCAGCGTGAAACCATATCAATTTGCCTGAAGGTCTTGATATATTAAAAAATCCTAGTTTTTCTACATAACGATCTGGATCTTCTTTGCCATTATCAACTCTTTTTAATAACAGGATTCGGATTAGAGGGTAAATTAATATAGAAATGAATTTATATATTTGGTACATATTATCTTCCAACCTTAGAGTCTGCAAGATTGGTTATTTTATTTAAATCATCACGCAGTAATTTTGTATATTGAATTTTTTCTTCATTATTCATCTTTTTAGGAATATGAATAGGTTTTGAGAAAATAATTTCTATTTCAGTAAAAGGATATGGGATCATAAAACTGTCCCAACTACTAAATATTTTAGCAGACTTTGCTGAGCATATGGCTGGAATAATTGGTAATCCTGTGTTACTGGCAATATTTATAATAGCTCCATTTATTTCTCTATTGGGGCCCCTTGGGCCATCTGGAGTAATTAGAAAATTGAATCCTTTTTTTATATAAGTAAGAATTTCTTTTAGAGACGAAAGTCTTCTTCTGTTGCTTGAACCAAATATTAGTTCTACTCCAGCTTGTTCTATTACTTTACCAATTAAACGACCATCATTGTGATCAGAAACTATTGCGGAAGAGGGTAGCTTAAAAGGATTTATAATTGGCATAATCATGACTCTTCCATGCCAAGTTGCTAAGATACATTGGTCGTTCTTATGTTTTTCGAAGTTAAATCCCTGATAGGTTGTATTAATTCTGCTAGTCAACAATACAAATCTTATGTATACGTAAACCAGTTTACAGAGTAATTCTTTTACAAAATTGCTTTTTATAACTTTTTTAATTAATTTCATAAGAGTGGTAAATTTACAGTATTACTCCTATTTTAAGTAACATAAGTAAACCAAGTTGTCAGTAATAAACTAAATAGCCATATATAAGTGATATTACTTTATAAAACTATGTTACTGAAATGTTGAAGATATTTTACGATAATACTTAATGCTAAAAGGAATAGAGCAGAGATATAATAAGCCTAAGACTGGTAGAATCGCCCAAGGTTTGATAATAATCGCTCCAACGATTAGTCCAACTAAAACTAATATTAGAGATGTATTCTCTTTTTTTATAACTAGTCTTTTAGTAGAAAAAGTTGGGATTCTACTGGCCATCATTATTCCCATGATGATTATATAAACACCTATTACAACGGGCGGAATGTAATTTATTATCTCAGTTTCAAAACTTAACATTATGGGCATAATAGAGAGATATGCACCTGCAGGAGAAGGGATTCCTGCGAAGAATCCGTTTTTCCAATCAGGTCTGTTTTCATCTGCTAAGTCAGAATTAAATCTAGCTAATCTTATTGTAGTGCATATAACATAAGATAAAGCTATAGCCCATCCAAGTCCTTTTATTTCAATTTTCTCTAAAATCCATAAATACATAACCAAAGCAGGAGCTATACCAAAATTTATAAAATCTGCTAAAGAATCAAGTTGAGCTCCAAAGTTGCTGGTTGCTTTTAGAAACCTTGCTAGTCGTCCATCAACCATGTCTAAAAATCCCGCGATAACAATAAAATTTATAGAAGTATCCCATTGACCTCCTAGAGCATAGCGAACGGAAGTGAACCCAAAGCATATAGCTATTATAGTGACTATATTAGGAAATAAACGGCTAACGGGTAATTCAGTAATTTTATTTGTCTTAGATTTGGTCTTAGGAGGCATTAGCGTAGCTCCCCTAAGCGACCTTCCTTATCTTCCAAATCAGCAATTATGGATTCTCCAGCGATCATTGTTTGACCAACAGATACTAAGGGATTTATGCCTTTTGGTAAATATACATCCATTCTACTGCCGAACCTTATGATTCCAAATCTTTCTCCAGCTTTAACTTCTTCATTTTCTTTTAAGTCACATACTATACGGCGAGCAATTAGTCCGGCTATTTGAGAAAATGCCACTTCTTTCCCATTGCTCATAGTCATTAAAACTTCTTGTCGTTCATTGAACTCACTTGCTTTATCAAGAGAGGCATTGAAGAATTTTCCTGGGTGGTAATATAATTTCTTGATAGTTCCAGTGGCTGGTACACGATTCACATGCACGTTAAAAACGTTTAAGAAGATACTAACCCTTGTCATTTTTCCTTTTTTCATTTCCAAATTACTTGGAGGGTCAACTTCTTCTATTTTTTGAACAACTCCATCTGCAGGGCTAATTATTAAATTATCACCAATTGGCGCTATTCTTGCCGGGTCGCGAAAGAAGAAAAAACACCATATGCTAGCAACCAATCCTATTATGCCTAGGAAATTAGAGAAATATGACAAGACTATAGTAACAATAAGGAAGATAATTATAAAGATAAATCCTTCCTTATGAATTGGGGGTATAAAGTTTTTAAGTATGTCCATCTTGGATCCTTATGTTTTTCTAGTTTGTAGAAATTAAAACAATAGTTATAAGATAAAACATAAAGAAAAACAAATATTTTCTGTGATTTTGATCAAGATTTATGCAGCATATTCTTTTTCGTAAAGCGAATCTGTAACGATAGTGATCGCTTTATCGATAGATATTCCTTTTACGGCTGCAAATTCACCAGCTAACCGATTTAGTGCAGATTCATATATGATTCGTTCGCTGTATGATCTATCTGGATCATCTGCGTTCTTATATAAATCCCTCACCACTTCAGCTAGGGAGTGAATATCTCCGGAGTTGATTTTAAGTTCATATTCTTGTGCTCTTTTGCTCCACATCCCTTTTGAAGTTTTAGATTTTTTTTGTAAAATCGTAAAAGCGCTTTTTAGTTTCTCAGATGAGCACAGGAGTCTAAGTCCGGCAACAGACGCTCGTTTTACAGGTACTCGCAAGGTCATTTTTTCCTTAAGCATAGAAATAATATATACTCTCAGCTCCATTCCACCAACAATTTGTACTTCTTCACCAATAATTTCTCCCACTCCATGAGAAGGGTAAACCACTTGATCGCCAACTTTAAAATCTTCAGATACGGACATAACTTTACCTTATAAAATTGATAATTTAAATAACCTAAACACTGATCACATAATACTAACTAGTATTTGAATAAAACAAATTTTATAAAATAACTTCCAAAGTATTATTGAGTTTTAATAGCGATAAATAAGATCAACTATCTATTTAAGTTTAAGCTTATTTAGGATTATATTATAGCAAATATTAAATAAAAAGCAACAATAAATTTAACTTTTTAAAGGTTAATTAAATTTAAGGTTTGGCTTCGACTAGGCGGCAAACTAATTTATTTTTATTGACTATTAGCTATTAATGTTTGGATATGCCTAGTCTCACTTTGACTCCTTCCATTTCTCTTTCTATGACATGAACAAAGTCTTTTTCTAATACAGGTGCAAATTGACTGTCAGACAAGGTTTGCTCATTAATAAACTTTATAAAGTTATCAAGGTTTGTTAAATCTTTGTTGGTGAATTCAATACCTAGTTTTATATGATCAGAAACATTGAATCTCAGGTCTTTTCTAGCCTGTTGGATTATTCTTATAAGATCACGAACTAATCCCTCATTTTCTAATTCTTTTGTTAATTTAGTATCTAGTACGCATAATGCTTTATTGTCAGGCAAAGCTTGGCTGCATTTTGGATCTTTGGCTTCTAGAGTTAGTTGCGCTTCATTGTTTTGTAGTGTTTCACCTGATATAACAATGGATCCATCATCTTGTTGCTCCCATAAGTTTTGCTTATTGGCAGAGATAATATCTTTTATTTTATGAGCCAGTCGTTTTCCTAAAACAGGAAAATTAATCTTCAGTTTAAAATTAGCCTGCTCTGACAAGGAGTTACTTATAACTAATTCTTTGATATTTAATTCATCATGAATTAAATCAGAAAAATTAGATAGATAATCTAAATCATTTCCATAAACCGTTAATTTAGATAAAGGCTGTCTGGTGCGAATATTAGCGCTGCTACGAATAGAAAGTGACGCGCTGCATACTTCGCGTACTTTATCCATTTGGTGGCTTAGATTCTTTTCATCATTGAGATCGCTTACATCAGGGAAGAAGCATAAATGAATAGAGTTTTCTGCTGTAAATTGATCATTATGTACTAAACCTATATAGATCCTTTCGGAAATTAATGGAATCAAAGAAGCTGAAGCTTTTAAAATGGTTATTAAACAGCTATATAATGTGTTATAAGCTTGTTGTTTATCGCTGTCATGTTCTGATTTCCAGAAGCGTTGGCGGCTACGACGAATATACCAATTATTTAGAATTTCAAAAAACTCATTGATTGCATCATAAGCATGAGCAATTTCATACGAATCCATATTTTCTTGGATTTTATTTACACTGGATTTTAATTTAGCAATAATATATCGATCTAAAAGTTGACTTGATGAAAAATCAAGTTCAGATTTTATTTTATCTGAATTTGCATAAAGAGTGAAAAAATTATAAGCGTTCCATATTGGTTTAATTGAAAGACGTAATGAATCTTTTACCATTTTTCCATCTTTATCAATTAATAATTCAAGTCCCTTGAGAACAGGAGAAGATTGCATAAGGAAGCGTAAACTATCTGATCCATAAATATTGAATAGTTCTTTAGGGTCAGCATAGTTTTTTAGGCGCTTTGAAAGTTTTTGTCCGTTAGAATCTAAAATTACTCCATGGCAAATACAATTTAAGAACGGTGGACGATCAAATAGAGCGGTTGATAATACCATGAGTGTATAAAACCATCCACGTGTTTGTGCTGAGTATTCAACAATAAAATCTGCTTGAGGAAAACTTTTCTGTCCTTCAAACGGATAATGCGCCTGTCCGTAAGGCATGGATCCACTTTCAAACCAGCAGTCGAACACATCTTCAACCCGACGCATTACTGATTTTCCAGTTGGATCACTAGGATTAGGGCGAGTTAAACTATCTATAAATGGTTTATGAAGATCATCTATTTTAACATTAAAATCCTTCTCAAGTTCAGCAATAGAGCCATATACGTCAATATGTGGGTAGCGTGGATCATCAGACATCCAGATAGGAATAGGAGTTCCCCAAAATCTATTGCGACTTATTGACCAGTCACGAGCATTTTCTAGCCATTTTCCAAATAATCCATCTTTAACATGATTAGGCGTCCAGTTTATTTGTTGGTTTAATTCCACCATTCTGTCTTTAAATTCACTAACCTTAACATACCATGAAGGTACGGCTTTATAAATTAATGGAGTATCTGTTCTCCAGCAATGGGGGTAATTATGAATATATTGTTCTGTGCGCATCCAAGAGCCTAAGATTTTGAGTTTTTTGATTATTTCATCATTGGCATCAAATATATTCATACCAGTGAAATCTGAAACTTCAGTGGTAAATTTTCCTTGAGAGTCTACAGGACATACTACGGAAATTCCTTGTTTTTCACAAAGTATTTGATCGTCTTCACCAAATCCTGGAGCCATATGAACCACGCCAGTACCATCGCCTTCTAGGACAAAATCTCCAGATAATATTTTGAAGCTATTAGGATGATCTTTAAAATATGGCAATAATGGTTGGTAGGTTAAGTCTACTAATTCAGACCCTTTTAAGCTTCCAACAACTTGATCGCCAATTTCTGGTGCATAGTTTTTTAATGCAAAATTAGCCAAAATATAGCAGGTCTCGTCTTTCAGTACGTAAGCATAGTCCATATCAGGATGAACTGCTAAAGCTAGATTTGAGGGGAGAGTCCATGGAGTGGTGGTCCATGCCATGATTTTATATGACTTACAATTACTTGGGGCAGACTTAGGTGGAGTGTTTAATTCAAAGCTAACGGTAACAGAATTATCTGCTCTTTCACGATAGGAATTATCAAGTCTGGTTTCAAAATTTGATAAAGGAGTTTCAGCTGCCCAAGAATATGGCATCACTCTCATTGCTTGATAGATTAAGCCTTTTTTGTATAATTCTTTAAATGCCCAGATTACTGATTCCATGTAATTAGTATCCATGGTTTTATAGTCATTTTTGAAATCTACCCAACGTGCTTGACGAGTAACATATGATTCCCATTCAGAAGAATACTTCATTACAGATGAACGACATTGTTCATTAAATTTATCAATTCCAAATTTAGTGATCTCAATCCTGCCAGAAATACCTAATTCTTTTTCAGCTCCAAGTTCAGCTGGCAGACCATGGCAATCCCAACCAAAACGGCGCTCTACCCTTTTTCCCTGCATGGTTTGATATCGTGCAACTGTATCTTTAACAAAACCAGTTAGTAAATGGCCATAATGAGGAAGACCATTAGCAAATGGAGGTCCATCATAAAAAATAAAACTATTATCCTTAGGGCGAATATCAATAGATTTTTGGAACACGTTTTCTTCTTTCCAAAATTTTAGAACTTTTTCTTCTTCTTTTACTACATCTGGATTGGCTTGTGTTTCTGGGTAATGTTTAGTCATATTTTTTTGCTTTCTTTGTTTTATAATTTTAGGTTTGCATTTTAGTATGTACAGGGGTTTGACGCAAGAGATAAGTTTTTATTTAGTTTTTTATACATGTACATATTATGGATAGTAAATTATGTTAACAGTTTTTTCTTAAATATAATTTTGCCATCAATCCTTCATTTTTATAGCCTAATTTTTTATAGAACTCATGGGTTCCTTCGCTTGCACGTCTTAATCCGGATGTTAAATCAATAACCGCAGGAGAAAATCTTTGGGCATATTTTTCAACAAATTCCATCAGTTGTTTTCCAATGTTTTGTCCTCGAATGGATTTATCAACTGTAATTCCCTCAATATGAATTCTTGTCATATCAGATACAAAAAGCTCAGATTTAGAGAAAGCTACAAAACCAACTATTTTATTATTTAAACAGGCAACAGCAACGCCATATCCATCTTTGTTTAAAAAGTGGATAAACCTTTTTTCTAATTCTTCTTTTGTGCTTGGATAACCAAGTTGCTCTAATAAGGGAAGTAAAGCTTCTATATCTGTAACTTGGGCTTTACGAATGCTAATCATATCTTAACTCCTAAGCTTTTAGATGAATTTTAATTGCCCAAAATAGCAATTTCTTTCAAAGAAATATTTGTTTAGATGATATTATATTTTCTAGTTTATTATCCGCAGGAGTTTGACGCAAGAGAGAAGATTTTCTCTTTAATTTTTTGTATTAACTTTATTATCTCTTTATTTATATATTAATTCTTCTTAATATTTTTTTAATTATAATTAATAAAGTCTAAAAAGAGCAATACAGTAAATGACTAATACTACGACTTTTTCTCCTACAGCTTCTCCTATTGTTGAGAGCCAATTTAATGAAGATTCACATTCATATCGTGCTGCCACAAGTAATTAAGCTTTAAGTGTAGATGATCTACACTTGGTTGGAGTTAGTCAGCCTACAATTGATAATCCTGTTTGATCTTGTTTTGTAATATATTTTATTAAAATGTTTCCTACCAAAGAAAATAAGTGATAGACTGAACCTATATATTCATTATATCTAAAATTTAGGAGTGTTTTGGTGTGGTTAATATAAATGCTAGTCAAAATGCAATAGCTAAGGTGAGTAAATTAGGTAAAGCATTTGTTTATGTGATCATAAATAGGATTTATTATCTTGTTGCTATTCCTGCAATGTATATCACTTATAATGTTTTTAAAGCTTTAGATACAAAAGACTCTACAGGTAAAAGTATTATTGATAATATTAGTGATATTATTTCTGGAGTTATTAAAGACATAACGGATATTTCTCATGAATGTCCTACGTTAATACATGATTTTCCCAGATTTTTAGATTGTTTAGGTTTTTAAGATATGCATTTATTTTGCTTTGGAATAGGTTATGTAGCTAAAGTAATTTCTTCCGAGCTAGGGAAAAGATGGAAAGTAAGTGGTTCACATACAGGAAAAAGAGAAGTAAAAACTAATGAATATATATTTAATGATAATGTTAAATTTGACTTGAATTCCCTTCAGGATATCACTCATATTCTCATATCTATTCCTCCTGGTGATGGAGGAGATCCAGTGTTTTTATCTTATCTAGAGCAAATAAAAAACCTTCCTAAGTTAGAATGGATTGGTTATTTTTCAGCCACATCAGTTTATGGAGATCACCAAGGGGGATGGGTTACTGAAGAAACTGAGGCAGATAGTTTGTCAGGAAAAAAAAGATTGATGGCCGAGGAGCAATGGCTAGGGTCTAGTTTGCCAGTAAATATCCTAAGGTTGTCTGCAATTTATGGACATGGAAGATCAGCCATTGAAACTATTTTATCTGGAAAAGCTATTAGAGTTTTTAAAGAGAATCATTATTTTTCTAGAATACATGTTAAAGATATATCACAAATTATTCAGATTATTATGGATAATCCCAAAATTGGAGAAGTTTATAATATAGCTGATGATTTACCTAGTGCGCAACATGAAGTAATTTCTTATGGATGCGAATTGCTTAATATAGATCCTCCTGAAATGGTGAATGTGGAAGAGGCTAATCTATCTGAGGCTATGCTAAGGTATTATTCCGTGAGTAAGAGAGTTAGTAATAATAAAATTAAAAATACTTATAACTTAAATTTACTATTTCCCAGTTATAAAGAAGGTTTAAAAGATTGTATTAAAAATTTAGGTGAAAAAACTTAAGATTAGTCTATAGTTATAACAAATTATAAAAGAAAACAAAACAATGAAAACCATAGCAGTAATAGTTGCTGGAGGATCTGGTTCTAGATTTGGTAGTAGCATTCCCAAACAATATGTTTCCTCTATTTTAACTAAAACCATCAAACAATTTTTAAAAGCTAAAATTGATGCTGTGCAGGTGGTCATTCGCCCTGAAGATATAGAATTATATAATCAGGCTACTTGCAATATGGAATTACTTCCAGTGGTATTTGGTGGAGATACCAGAGGCGCTTCAGTTAAAAATGGTCTTCAGGTGATTGAGAAATATAATGCTGAACTAGTCTTGGTTCATGATGCTAATCGTGCTTTTGTGTCGGTAGAGCTAATTAATCAAGTAATCGATAAGCTAAAGGAGAATCCAGGATTTGGTGTTGTGCCAAGTATTGAAGTTCCTGAGACGGTAAAGAGTATTGTTAATGGAAGGATAGAATCAGTGGATCGTGATAATCTGTTTTTAATTCAAACTCCTCAAGGGTTCTATTTTAAGCGGTTGTTAGAAGCATATACTAAAACAGATAAATTTTTTACTGATGAATCTAGCTTAATGGAAGGAAGTGTTATTTATATTCCTGGTGATAGAAAAAATATAAAAATAACTTATCAAGAGGATTTACCAATGGATATAAGATGTGGAAGTGGTTTTGATGCGCATAAATTTTCAGCGGAAACTTCAGAAAATAATAATGTGGTTTTAGGTGGAATTACTATTCCTTTTGAGAAAAAATTAGAGGCTCATTCTGATGGGGATGTGTTGATTCATGCTCTAGTTGATGCGATATTGGGAGCAATAGGTGAAGGAGATATTGGAATGCATTTTCCTCCAAGTGATATGAAATGGAAGAACGCTAGTTCTGAACAATTTCTTGTTCATGCTAAAAAATTACTTGAGAATAAAAATGGTAGTATTAATAATGTTGATATTACAGTTATTTGTGAAAAACCTCGCCTTGGTGTTTATAGAGAAAAGATTCGTAGTAATTTATCAAATATTCTAGGAATTTTTGAAGATAGGGTTAATATTAAAGCTACCACCACAGAAAAAATGGGATTCACTGGAAGAGGTGAGGGTATCGCGGTGCAGACTATGGTTTCAGTTAGTTTATAGGTAGGTGAATATGTATTCTGAAATAAAAGTTCCTTATGGATATGCTATAGTTGTTTTTAGTAATTTATTGAGTTCTAATCATGAATTAAACGAGT
Source organism: Rickettsiales bacterium (assembly GCA_025210695.1). NCBI lineage: Bacteria > Pseudomonadati > Pseudomonadota > Alphaproteobacteria > Rickettsiales > Rickettsiales bacterium. The sequence continues at coordinate 22,161 of JAOARE010000026.1, read as the reverse complement.
GGGTTAAGCATCAGGCAAGTTTTTTTCAAGAGGTGATGAATAGAGTTGAGCCTTCTTTTTCTCATGTATATACAGTGCCAACAGAATCGATTGTTTTTTCATTTAATCCTAATCATTTTCCAAATTATGAAGAATTTACAAGTTATCCTGAGATAGATTATGGGGCTGTTTCTAGCAATTCATTAAGTTCATTATATTATTTATTGGGAAACACATGGAATGGGTTTTTTATGCCCAATGCTCAAGAGAATGTTTCTCCTCATCTTTCTTTATTTGATGTTATTCCTGTTCATCATGGTTTTTGAAAAATTCCAATAATTTCCAGATGTTTACTATAGAGGAATTGATCAATTGGATATACGTCTGTGAGAGTAAAGTCGCTCTTTAATAAAATTTTAGCATCTCGAGTAAAATTCTCTAAACTACAGGATATTAAGATGACTTTCTCAACTGACTTAGCCTCAGATATTTGTTTTATTTGAGGTGTTGCTCCATTACGAGGAGGATTAATAACGATCTGAGAATATTTATTTAAAGCATTATAGGGTAAAGGAGTTTGATATAAATCTTTTATGATAGTTTTTATTGGTAATTGATGATTCTTTATAGTTTTCTCTAAAGCTTTTATTGCTTCTTCACTTCCTTCAATTGCTGTAATTTGTCCTTTATCAGATATTGGAATAGTGAAGCTTCCAATGCCACAATATAACTCTAAGATTTGCTTTGATTTATCTAGATATTGTAAGATGATTTTAGCCATTAAATCATTAGATTCCTTGCTCACTTGAAGGAAGCTATTAATTGGTAAATTTACATGAATATTTTTAAATTTTAGTTGTGCAGGTTTATATTGAATAATTACATAAGCTGGATGAGTTTTAGTTTGCCAGGCTGCTATTGCTATATTATGTGCTTTGGCAAATTCAGTTATCATAATTTCAGTATCTAAATCACTTTTTTCTTGCGCTTGAAAAACTATTTCAATTCCTGTGTCGCTATTAGTTATATTTATAGAAGTAATTTTATTTTTGGTTTTTTTAAGCAAATTATTGATTGGAGTAATTAAATTATTAATAGAATTTTCTAGTAATAAGCAATTTGCTATGGCTAATGTATTCTTACTATGAAATTGATTAAAACTTAGTTTATTATTGGTGACTTTGAAATTAGCTCTTCTTCTGCTATTTGTAGATATTTGATAAATATTATGAATTTTAGTATCAATGTTTTTTAAAGATTTTTTTAGCAAGAATTCTTTATATTCACCACTGTTACTAATATTTTGTAAACTACATCCACCACATTCTCCAAAATAAGGGCAGGGCGCCTCTTGGGGAAGAGGGGTAAATTCTTTAGTCATTTAACACATCTTGCATTGAGTATAATCCAGGCTTCTTATCTTTTCCCCAAAGACATGCTGTGATGGCACCTTTAGCAAAAATATTTCGATTAAAAGCTTTATGAGATAGAGTTATAGATTCATCTTTATTAGTAAAAATAACACTATGTTCTCCTGGAACTTCACCAATACGTAGATCAGATATTTGTACTTTATTTCTTCTGACTTCTTCTATGGTACTGGCTAACATCAATGCAGTTCCAGAAGGACTATCTTTTTTATGTTTATGGTGAATATCAATAATAGCTGAGTCAAAATCATCACTTAGTTTAGAGGAGGTGGTTTTTAGCAGTTTTTGTAATAGGTTTATACCTATACTCATATTCGCAGAGTAAATTAAGGTTATGGACGGAGCTTTGAATGCTTCAAATTCTTTTGCTGAGAAACCTGTTGTGCCACAAACTAGAGTTACGTTGCTATTGGATAAATCTTTTATAATAGATAAGCTTGTAGATGAGGTGCTGAAATCTATAATAGCGTCACTAACATCAGCCAGTTCTTCTACTTTATCATAAAGAGTGATAGATGATTCTTGAGATTTGTCTCTGACTAGAGCTCCAGAAACAGTGCATTCAGGATGATTGTTGATTTCTTCAATCACTACTTTACTCATTCTACCATTTAATCCAACAATACCTATTCTCATTTGTTATTCCATTTAGAAAATACTGACATAAATAAACTATAACAATTATATTTGAATTTTTCGATAATAAAAGATGGGGCGAGTGACCGAATTTGAATCGGCGACCCCTAGAATCACAATCTAGTGCTCTAACCAACTGAGCTACACTCGCCATCAGGTAGTAGAGATTAAATATATCTGTAATTGAGATTCTGTCAATAAATAAATCAAGATATGTGTTAAAATTATAAAAATGATTTTTTAAGAATCTGATCTTAATGTAATTACTCAGCAAACATAGTAAACTGTTTAGCTTTGATAAACACTATGTCTCCATTCTTAACTTTTAATTTATTAAACATGTCTTGAGTAATTTCAGCTTGAATCAATTCATATTTAGGGGATTCAAGCTCTAATTTAACTAAAGGAGCAGCTAGATTTATATGAGTAATAGTAGCTTCTATATGTTCATTATCAACGGGTTTATTAGAAATTTCTATATCATGAGGTCTAACAAATACCTCAAAATATTCTTCTATTTTTTGGTCATTTACAGTTTCCAATTTATTGGGGTTAAATATGCTTGCTATATTAGAAACAATTTTATGTTTGTTATACCATTTTTCTTTTTTAATAGTGCTACTTGCTTCTTTATTAAGAATAGATATTTTTCCGTTATTATTCTTAATAGCATTAAACACATTGTAATGTCCTATAAAGTTATAAACAAAAGGATTATTAGGTGTGTGGTATATTTCTTTAGGGGTTCCAATTTGTTCAATATGCCCATTATTTAGCACCATGACTTTATCTGCAATGTCTAATGCTTCTTCTTGATCGTGAGTTACTAAAATGATGGTAATTTTAGTTTGTTTTTGTAATTTACGTAACCATCTTCTGAGTTCAAGTTTTAATTTTGCATCAAGTGCAGCAAATGGTTCGTCTAATAGTAATATTTTTGGTTCCACTGCTAAGGCTCTAGCTAAGGCTACTCTTTGTCTTTGTCCTCCTGATAATTCGTGGGGATAACGATTATGTAGGTTGTTAATTTGTACTAATTCTAATAACTTATTTACTCTATTTTCAATTTCTTGATTAGGTAAGCGATGTTTTTTTTCTTTTACTCTATGACCAAAAGCAATATTTTCAAACACAGTCATGTGTTTGAAAAGAGCATAATGCTGAAAGACAAATCCTATGTCACGATCTTTTGGTGATGACTTAGTAACATTTTTACTGTTGATATGTATTTGTCCTTGAGTTAGAGTTTCAAGACCGGAAATAATTTTAAGTAAAGTGCTTTTACCAGAGCCAGAAGGTCCAATTACAGCAATGAGCTCTCCTTCTTCAACTGTCATGGAGATGGCTTCTAAAGCTTGGCATTCTTTATAAGATTTGCTTACTTGGTTGAGTCTTATTTGCATATACATTCCTCAATGTATTACTTAAATATTATAAGCACTATACTATAGTTTATATGATATTGCATTAGGTGATTTAAAGTATATTTTTCGTTATAACATTTACTTATAAACTAGTTTATACTTGAAAATTATGAGTTTTACGTTTATAAAAAATAGGAGATATATTAATAAATATATTATTGTTTTTTTTAATCATTGAGTTAGTGAATGTCTTATACTAGAGGTTTCTTACCTGTTCTTTTATTTGTTTCTATTTTTGTTGGTAGTGGGGTATATTTTACTTGGATGGGGGTTGATAATGCTTTTTACCAACTTTCCCCTTTGGCTGCTATAATACCTGCAATAATGCTAGGGTGGTTGCTGCATCGTGGAACCACAGAAGATAGAATGCACGCCTTTCTTGATGGAGTTAGGCATAGAGATGTTATAACAATGTGTATAATATTTTTATTAGCTGGGGCATTTAGTGCTGTTACCAGGTCTATAGGTAGTGTAGAGGCTACAGTGAATCTCTCTTTGTCTTTTATTCCTTCTAAGTTTCTACTTATAGGTTTGTTTTTAACATCTGCTTTTATTGCCACTTCTATTGGTACTTCTATGGGAACAATAGCAACAATTGCTCCTATTGCAGCGGGATTAAGCGCTCAGGGGGCTTTTCCAGCAGCATTAGGAGCGGCAACTGTAGTTGGTGGTGCTATGTTTGGTGATAATTTATCTATTGTTTCTGACACAACCATAGCTTCAGTTATGTCACAAAAAGCTAAGATAAAACCAAAGTTAGCACTTAATGCTAAGGTGGCCTTAATTGCTGCGATTGTCACTATTGCAGTTTTACTGATCAATAATGGTGGTAACGAGCTAATAGAAGCTGGAGATTATTCTCCTCTTTTGGTTGCTCCATATATATTTTTAATCATGTTAGCTATTTCTGGTCTTAATGTTTTTGTAGCTTTGGTTGTTAGTTTGGTATTTGCTGGGTTAACAGGTTTTATAAGTAGTGAGTATAGCATTTTATCTTTAAGTCATGATATTACCGAAGGTTTTGCCAATATGCAGGAGATAATGATACTTTCTTTATTAGTTGGTGGTCTTTCTGGGCTTATAGGTAGTGGTTCTAAAGAGCTTGCACAAAAATTGGGAGATTGGATATCTAAGCATGGAAGTAGAAGAATGGCTCAGTTTGTTATAGCTAAGATTGTTTGTATTTTTGATATATTACTAGCTAATAATACTATTGCTATAATATTTAGTGGTGAAATTGTAAGAGACATATCTAAAAAACATAAAATACCAGCCCACTATAGCGCTGCTTGGATAGATATATTTTCTTGCGTTTGTCAGGGAATCATACCTTATGGAGCGCAAGTATTATTGGTGAGCATAATTGCAGGAGTTTCTCCTTTAAGTGTAACTCCGCATGTTTATTACTGCTACATTCTAGGAGCAGTAACAATTGCACATATTATAATGCATAAGATTCATAAAGATGAAAAATAATTAACAAGGATCATCTGGATAGAATCCGTTTTCTCCAATTAAGAAGTTTATAGTGTTTGAAGGTAAATTACCAATTTCCTCTATAGCGTAAGAAATATAGTCTTGTTCTTTTAAATATATGACTTCTAAATCTTCTGACACTTGATTTTTAAATTTATCATATTCCTCATCTGACGCAAGGAAGATTGCTAAAATTGGTAGGGTATAGGGGGCTGCTTCTGTTGCTAATGAAAATAATTGATTTTTAAATGTAAATAGTAAGAAGCTATTAAACAGAATGGCATTACCCTCTTTCTCTGTGGCAGTATTATACATTCTGACAATATCATTTGACATAGAAAGCATAAAAGGTCCAGTGATAAATAAATCCGGCAGTGCAGAGTTGAATATAGAGAAAGAACCACTTAATAATAATTCACCTGTTATAGATTTTTCTGCCCATTCTGCTATATATTTTTTTGGAAGAGCATAACCAATTAGTTTATTAATGTTGTTAGAAACTGGATTAGAAGATATTATATTTACTATCCCTTCCTGTGAGGAGGCTATATATTGATATGAAGATTTAACAATGGATGATTTTGTTATTACTTTTATTACTTCACCCAATTGGTCTAGAATTATAGCTTTTATTCCAGCTGTTGTTATAGCTTCCCTAATATAATCAGGAGTAGCTTTTTCTTTAATAAAGTCCCATACCCATATGTTTTTTATGGAAGGGTCTTCCTCTTTCCAGAACCAATATACTTTTTGATTTGGGTTATGTTGACTAATTTTAGATAAATGATTGCCCATTATAGAAGGGGAGTCGCAGCCTATATTCAGGAGCCTAGCATAAGTTGTGTCTCCACCAGATATATATTGTGGAATTGCTTTGCACAAAAATCTAGTTTCTTGTCCAAGCAAATATATTCCTTCTAAAGTTTCATTTCTTCCAGCAGTATGTTTTTCTCCTTTGTAAGTATTGTAGGACAAAGGTATAACATTCACTCCTTCTCTTATAACATTAGTAACTGTTGGGTTTCCATCTTGAGTGAGTACATTTTCTTTTAAAAAAAATTCTTGGGCTGTGTATTTAAGTACCACTCCTAGAGATCTTGATGATAAAGTAGGACTATTTGTATAAAAATGACTTATTAAATTATAAGCATCAATGGTTATTTGAGGTGGTTTTTCTAGGTGGAATAAATAAGTTAGGTTTGTCATTTTTTATCTTTAAACTATGTTTCTGTATATCTTATAAGTTAATATGTTTGAAATAATATTCAATATATTTCTCTAAGAAGTGTAGCTAATAAAATAATTGTTTCTAATGTCATCACTTAAATTCCAAGAAGATGAGGTTAGAGAAAATGAAAGTCCTTGAATATTTGGTTCTTTTAATCCAAACCTAATAGCATATTTATTAATTTCAGATGGCTTCACAAATTTTGACCAAGAATGAGTTCCAATAGGTAACCATCTTAAGATATATTCTGCGGCAACAATAGATTCTAAGAATGATTTGCTAGTTCTGTTGATGGTAGAGAAAATGATGATGCCTCCTTCTTCAAGTAATGTAGCGCATGATTTAATAAATAATTCAATATTTTCAACGTGTTCTATAATTTCTAGTGCTAAAATTAATTGAAATTTTTGTTTAGTTTTAGCTAAGTCTTCAGCTAAAATCTGTTGATAGTTAATATTAAGGTTGCATTTATTAGCATGAGATCTAGCTATATTAATATTAACAGAGCTAGCATCAATTCCAGTAATTTTAGTGCCAAGCCTACTTAAAGGCTCACTTATTAATCCACCTCCACAGCCTATATCAAGAGTTTTAATTCCTTTAAGTGAATCTTTTTTAAAATGTTGTTTAGCTAGGCTAGTAATATATTCAAGGCGCAACGGTGTCAAGTCATGCAAAGGTTTAAATTTCCCATGAGGATTCCACCATTCTTCAGCCATTGATTCAAATTTAACAATTTCTCTAGCTGAGGATGTAGAAATGGTCATTTTTTAATGAATTCCTTGATTTTTTTAAGCGCCAAATCCATGTTTTTTTTATCATTATTTGTATTTGTTTCATAGTTCTTACTATAGAATGGAGGAAGATTAATGTTTAAATCTTTCTCAGGGTTTGAATATATAAAACGATGGTTAGGTAGTTGATCTATTGATACTACATAATCATCTTTTTTTATTCTTCCAAATTTACCATTATATTTCTTTCTAAGCTGCCAAGCACTTTTTCCACCCGTTTTATGAGATGAAATGGATTTAATTTGTGCCCGGCATTTTTCACCAGAGACAAAATCTACAGCATCTTTGAAAGGTTTTTCATTAATATCCAACTTAAGACTGTTTACAATGCTTTTAGCCCTATCGTTATTTCCTCTTGGACAAATGAGAATATGTGTAGGTAATTTTAATTTTGTTATTTCGTGAAGGAAGTCAGAGATACTTGGACGAATAGCAATCATTTCAGATATTTTTATTTTATCTTCAGATTCTATTTCCACTAACATTTGAGAATTTTTTTTCGTTTTATAAAGTTCAAATAAAGGGTCTTCTTCTTTTTTACTATAGAACTCAAAATTTTGAACTAGAAGACCTTTTTCAACTAACTTTGATGCTGATTCATTATTAGCAGTTGGTCCTTGGGGAGTAATTTTATCAACTATGGTATGATCAACATTTAAAACAATAAAAACCTTTGTAGGAGTTTTTTCTATTGTAGGTTTTTCTGTTGCAAAACAAATAAATGGAATCAATATACTTAATAATAATAAAAATACTTTCATGGTTGTTTACCTATTCTAAAGTTGTTTTATTTTAATGTTTTAACCCCATGCATATAAGGTATAAGAATTTCTGGTATCTGAATACTACCATCTTTTTGTTGATAGTTTTCTAAAATAGCTACAATGGTTCTTCCAACAGCTAAAGCTGATCCATTGAGAGTATGAACTAAATTTTTCTCACGACTAGAGGCATTAGCTACATATCTTGCCTTTAGTCTTCGCGCTTGGAAATCTCCACAATTAGAACAACTCGATATTTCACGATATTTATTTTGACTTGGAAGCCATACTTCTAAATCATAAGTTTTTTTAGAGGTGAACCCCATATCTCCAGTGCATAATAACATCACTCTGTAAGGAAGACCAAGTAATTTTAACATTTCTTCAGCTATGGAAGTAATGCGTTCATGTTCTGCTTCTGATTCTTCAGGAGTGGTAATGCTTACTAGTTCTACTTTGGAGAATTGATGTAGTCTAATCATTCCTTTTGTGTCTTTTCCAGCAGCACCAGCTTCAGAGCGAAAACAAGGAGTAAATGCAGTAAATCGTAAAGGTAGCGATTCAGCATTAATAATGTGGTCAGATACTAGATTAACTAGAGATACTTCAGATGTTGGGATTAATCTATGCCCGTCAGTTGTTAGAAAGGAATCTTCAGCAAATTTAGGTAGCTGTCCTGCATTATACATTGCGCTATCTCTTACTAAAAGAGGGGGGCTAATTTCGGTATAGTTAAATTTTGTAGTATTAAGATCGAGCATGAAGTTTACCAGAGCTCTTTCAAGTTTTGCGAGTCCATCTTTTAGTGTTACAAATCTACTACCAGATATTTTAGCACTTTGAACAAAATCTATTGTTCCCATTGTTTCACCAAGATCGCAATGAGCTTTGGGAGTAAAAGAAAACTTAGGAATTTCACCCCATTTTCTAATTTCAATATTAGAATCTTCATTTTCCCCTACGGGAACTTCATCGCTTGGAATATTAGGAAGAGTAGATAATAATTTTTCTAGTTCTACTTCACTATGAAGTTTTGACTCTAATTCGGATAATTTATCTTTTATGTGGCTAGCATCACGTTTTAAAGTTACTAACTCTGGAGTATGAACATTACCGTGTTTAGCTATTAGAGCAGCTTTTTCTTTTTTGGCATGTTGTAATTTCTGGATTAAAGTTACTAATTTGCGTTTTGATTCATCTAACACAAGAATTTCTTGAGATATTGGATCAATACCACGTTTTTTTAAAGCTATATCAAATTCTTCAGTGTTTTCTCTAATCCATTTTATATCATGCATTACGTTTTACCCTTATTTATTTTTGTGCAAGCTAATATCGACAATTCATAAAGTATTAACATTGGAATAGCAAGGCCAATTTGGCTTACCGCATCTGGTGGAGTTAGAATTGCTGCCAATATAAATATTAATACAATAGCGAAGCGCCTTTTGTTTTTTAAACTTTGTCCAGTGATTATATCAAGCTTGGCTAATAATACTAGCAAAATTGGCATCTGAAAGGCAGTACCAAATGCAAGTAACATGTTGATCACAAGCGTTAGATATTCACTAACTTTAGCTTCAAGTTTTACCGGTAAGCTTCCTACAGTATGTTGTTCAAAGCTTAAGAAAAAACTCCATGCTAACGGAAAGATAATATAATAAACAAATATCATACCTAGAGCAAATAGAATTGGTGATAATATTAAAAATGGTAAGAAAGTTTTTTTTTCATGTTTATATAAACCTGGGGCAATGAAAATATAAACTTGGCAAATAAAGAAAGGTATGGCTAAAAATAAAGCTGAGTAATAAGATAACTTTAGATAGCTAAAGAATATTTCAGATAGATTGGTATAAATCATATGTTTATCTTGGCTGATCCAGGTATCAACCAATGGAATTAGAAGAAATTTATAAATTTGCTCAGAGTAAATATATGCTAAAATAAAGCAAAAAAAGAAAAAACTTAAGGTGTAAAAAATCCTTAGTTTAAGTTCGTTAAAATGTGATGTTAGATTATAATTTTTTCTCATTATCTTCATCACTTTTAGAATTTTTTATATCTGGTTTTATATGATTTAAATCGTAAGTTTTTTGTTCTTTTCCATCTAAATCAAGGATGGTTTTAGTTTCTTCTTCTAAGTCAATAAAGAATGTTTTAATTTCATCAGTTAGATTGCCTAAATAGCGCATGGCTTGTTTAATGGTTCTTAGAATCTTAGGTATATCTTTTATATCTAATGCAAGACAGGACACTATAACCACTACAATAATTTCAGTCCACCCAATATCAAACATTTATAATCCTCAAGCATATTATTTATTCAGATTTAGCTAATCTCTCTTTTAGGCTATTGTACATCTCTTCTACAGAAGCCCCTGAAGTGAATTGACTAACTAAATTTGCTTGTGGATCAAGCAAATAAATGAAAGATGAATGATCTACGTAGTAATTGTCAGGGTCTTCTTTATTTTCTGCTTTTGCATAATATCCTTTTAAAGAAGACGCTAGCTTATCTATTTCAAGTTTATCACCAGTTATACCTATAACTTTGTCGCCAAATTGAGAAACAAAGTTATTTAAAGTTTCTGGAGTATCTCTTGAAGGATCAACAGAAACAAAAAGAAATTGGATTTTATCTAATTGTGACGCTTCAAAAGAATCTGCAAGTTTGCTGAGTTGTTGTAAAACAACAGGGCATATATCAGGGCAATAACTGAAGCCTAAATACATTACGGTGAATTTTCCTTTTAGATCATTATAGTTAAATTCTTTTCCATTGTCTGACATGAGTTTAAAATCAGTATTTACCACAATAGTATTATTAGGAATATTAGTGATTTCAGAAGTTGGTTTAGGTTTTTCTCCTGGATCCAAGGTTTTTATTACATATAATGAAGATATAATTAATATTAGACTAAATAATACCATTAGGATTAGTGCTTTTTTGCTCATGCCGTTTTGTTCCTTAGAATTAATAATATTTATTTTATATCATATCTATTGGACGTAGATCAACTAAATAGTCTTTGTTTTAATAGCTGTTTTGACTAAATACCATGAACATAAACCAATTATAATGTAACCAATATAACTATTTATCAGTGGATATTCATTGAAGAATATCATTCCAAGTATTCCCGCAAATATAATCTTTGTATATCCGAAGGGCCCAACTACACTAAGATCTCCGCATTGAAAAGATTTAAAGTTAGAAGTGCATACTATTAAATAGCATAGCGAGGTTAGAAGAAGAAAAGGGAGGTGTATTAACTCGATAGTTTGTGTTGTCCAGCTAAAATTTCCATTAGAGTAACCAATAAAAGCTATTGGAGAAGATAATATAGTTGAAACTAATATATTATACAAAGTTTGGGTTGTTAGTTTTTCAGTTTTTCCTAAAGACTTTATAGTTAGGCAATATAACAACCATAATATGACTGCTGCGAATATAAAATAATAATAGTTGTTAAAATTAGATAGGTTTAGACGAGGTAGAATCACAATTATAGCTCCAATAAAGCTTAAAATAATTGCTGTTGCTCTTTTTATATCTATTTTTTCCTTAAAAAAAATAACCCCAATAATAACCAAGAATATTTTCTCCATATACCATAAGGCGGTTACATTGGCTAGAGGGATATGTTGTATTCCATACATTAAGCATAAAGTTGCTGAGGTGCCAAATATACCACTCACTATATAAGTTTTTAACCTTTCAGTATAAAAAACTTTTAATCCGTTTTTAATTATCCAAGGAGAGATTATTAGAAGCAATGTAAATTTATATAAGAATACCACTTGATTAGAGCTGATATCCTTTGAGAGTGTTTTTACTAAAGCAAATAACATAGAGGCAGACAATGCATGAAGTATCATGAATATTATGCCTTTGAGGTTATTACGGTGCGATAATGAAGTTTTTGTCATTGTAAAGACTCAGAAATTTTTGAATATAGAACTTATAACATTAATGTTCATGCTATAATAGAAGAATTTATATCTGTATCAGAAGTTGATGTCCAAATAATATTTATAATTCATTTTGTTGGGTTTTAGTTATATGTTCATTCATCCCGCTCATCTCTAATAGAAGGGTAATATATTATTATTGTCTATTTCTGAATAAAAATAATTATAGAGGTGGTAGATATAAGGTAATATAGAGCTTATAGCTGATAGTGAGGTTAATGATATAATGTTATGTTTAATCCATTTAATGCAGAAAATTTGTATATTAAATTTTTAAAGTGGAACAAACCATCCTAGTTATAATTATCAATGGAATATATCTTAGTGAGTAAGGGATGTATCTAGCTATGATATCAATAAATGCAATTGGAAAAAGTGGTGGGAGCCCATTTTATTTGTTCAAATATACTTTCTTTTGAAGTCTCGGTAGTTTTTGCATATTTAGTTATCATACTGTCAGAGTTATTGAATATAACAGTATTAATACTAACTAGTTTAATGGTTTATGCTTCTATTTAAATAAATAATAAACATATAATATTCCATGAAGTAATAAAGCTTTTTGTGAAGGGAAGGAGTTAAATTAGGCTAGTTTAAAACTAGCCTAATTCAAAGAATATTATTTTTTTAGTAGATTTATCATTGTGCGGCCAATTAATGCAGGAGATTCAGCTACAGAAAATCCAGCACTTTTCATTGCTTCAATTTTTCCTTCAGCACTCCCCATGCCACCAAGAATAACTGCGCCAGCATGTCCCATTCTCTTGCCTTCAGGAGCGGTTCTACCAGCAATAAATCCAACCATTGGTTTTTTAACTTTATTTTGTTTGATGAATTCAGCTGCTTCTTCTTCTGCAGAACCACCAATCTCACCAATCATGATAATTGAGTCTGTTTCGTCATCTTTTAGGAACAACTCTAACATATCAATAAAGCTACTTCCTTGAATTGGATCTCCACCAATACCAACACAACTACTTTGACCATATCCTTCAGCTGTAATTTGAGCAACTGCTTCATAGGTTAAAGTTCCTGATTTGGAGATGATACCCACTCTACCTTTCTTGTGAATATGTCCTGGCATAATACCAATTTTACATTCACCAGGTGTGATGACACCAGGACAGTTAGGTCCAATTAAACGAGTTTTTGAACCTTGTAAAGCACGTTTAACTGTAATCATATCTAACACAGGTATTCCTTCAGTTATACAAACAACTAATGGGACTTGCGCATCGATAGCTTCTAAAATTGAATCTGCAGCAAATGGAGGTGGAACATAAATAACGGAAGCATTTGCTCCAGTTTTTGCTACAGCTTCTTCTACTGTATTAAATACTGGTAAATCTAGATGGCTTGCGCCACCTTTACCAGGAGTAACACCACCAACCATTTTTGTACCATATTCAATAGCTTGTGTTGAGTGGAATGTGCCTTGAGATCCTGTGAACCCTTGGCAGATAACTTTTGTATTTTTATCAACTAATATCGACATATTATTTCCCCTTAACTGCTTTAACTATTTTTTCTGCGGCGTCTGCAAGGTCATCTGCAGAGGTGATTTCTAAATCTGATTCATCAAGTAATTTTTTACCTAATTCAAAATTAGTTCCAGCTAGTCTAACAACTAATGGTACTTTTACGTCTACTTCTTTTGCGGCAGCAATGATCCCTTCAGCAATTACATCACAACGAGTGATTCCACCAAAGATATTAATTAATACACCTCTTACACCAGGGTCAGAGAAGATAATTCTAAACGCTTCAGTAACTTTTTCTTTGTCAGCTCCACCACCAACATCTAAGAAATTAGCAGGTTCTGCGCCATAAAGTTTGATAATATCCATGGTTGCCATTGCAAGTCCTGCGCCGTTAACCATACATCCAATTTCACCATCCATTTTCACATAGCTGATATCAGATTTAGCTGCTTTTAATTCATATTCATCTTCTTCTGATTCGTCACGCATTTCAACAATTTTAGGGTGTTTGTATAATGCATTATCATCAAAATTGAATTTAGCATCTAAAGCTATAACTTCTCCCTCTCTTGTGAGAACCAAAGGATTCACTTCCACTTGGCTTGCATCATGGTCTATAAATGCTTGATATAAACCTAAGGCCATTTTGGTGAACTTACCAACTTGTTTTCCTGTTAGTCCAAGAAGGAAAGCTAATTTTCTGCCATGGAATGGTTTCATTCCAGTTGCTGGATCAATACTAATTTTAAATATTTTTTCTGGATTTTTAGCAGCAACTTCTTCAATTTCCATACCACCTTCGCAAGAAGCCATAAATAAGATGGAGTTGCTACTACGATCAACTACTGCACTTAAGTAAAATTCTTTTTCTATGTTGGATCCTTCTTCGAAGTAAACACGCCTAACTTTTTGACCTTCAGGACCAGTTTGAGGAGTTACTAATGTCATGCCAAACATTGATTTAGCAATGATTTCTGCTTCTTCTTTTGATTTGGCTAATTTAACACCACCAGCTTTACCTCTACCACCTGCATGAATTTGAGATTTAACTACAATAACAGGTGTAGTTATTTCAGCAACGGCTGATTTAATTTCGCCTATGTTGAGCGCAACTGCTCCCCTTGGTACAGGGACATATGACGAAAGAATAGTCTTAGCTTGATATTCATGAATATTCATATTCTCTCCGAATTATAGTTTTATAGTACTTATTAAATTTCTTACTGCATCTACTGATTTATTGAAAGCAGATTTCTCTTCTTCATTCAATTCAATTTCAACAATTCTTTCAACACCGTTGGCACCTATAACTACAGGTACACCAACATAAAGATCTTTTACACCATATTCTCCATTAATATAAGCAGCACATGGTAAAACTCTTTTTTGATCTTTTAAATAACTTTCTGCCATAGTAATAGCAGCTGTAGCTGGAGCATAAAAAGCTGAGCCAGTTTTTAATAGCCCAACAATTTCAGCACCACCTTCACGAGTTCTTTTTATAATGGCTTCAATCTTTTCTTTAGTAGACCAACCCATTTTTATTAGATCGGGTATAGGAATTCCTGCAACTGTTGAGTAACGCATTAATGGGACCATAGTATCACCATGTCCACCTAATACAAAAGAGTTAACATCTTTTATGGATACATTAAATTCTTCTGCGAGGAAGTAACTAAATCTAGAAGAGTCTAATACTCCTCCCATGCCGATTACTTTATTATGAGCAAATCCAGTAACTTCTCTCATTACCCAAACCATAGCGTCAAGAGGGTTAGTTACCACAATCACAAAGGCATTTGGAGCATTTTCTTTAATTCCTTTGCCAACAGATTTCATAACTTCACTATTGATTGATATTAAATCATCTCGACTCATTCCTGGTTTTCTAGGCATTCCAGCTGTAACAATAACTACATCAGCATCTTTTATATCTGAGTAGTCATTGCTTCCAGAAATTTTATTATCAAATCCGTCAACTGAATTACTTTGAGAGATATCTAAAGCTTTTCCCTGTGGGATTCCTTCAGCGATGTCAAATAAGACAACATCTCCTAACTCTTTTGAACTAGCTAAATGTGCTAAAGTTCCACCTATATTGCCACTTCCTAATAACGCAATTTTTTTTCTTTTGGCTATCATAAACTTACTCCTTGCATGTTCATTACTTTACAACGCTATAATTTTATCACAGTATAAAACAAAACAAAATTAATTATTCATTGAGTCAAAGAAGTCTCCATTAGTTTTAGAGTGTTTTAGCTTGTCGGTCAAGAATTCAATTGCATCAATGGTTCCCATAGGATTAAGAATCCTGCGTAATACCCATCTTTTAGATAGAGTAGCTTTATCAAAGAATAACTCTTCTTTTCTAGTGCCAGACCTATTAATATCAATAGCAGGATAAGTTCTTTTATCAGAAAGTTTACGATCAAGAATAATTTCTGAGTTACCAGTTCCTTTGAATTCTTCAAAAATAACTTCATCCATTCTTGATCCGGTATCGACTAACGCAGTAGATATGATAGTTAAAGATCCGCCATGTTCAATATTACGAGCAGCTCCAAAGAATCTTTTAGGTCTTTGTAGGGCATTGGAATCAACACCACCAGTTAAAACTTTTCCTGATGAAGGAACTACAGTGTTATATGCTCTGGCAAGTCTAGTGATAGAATCTAATAGAATAACCACATCATGTTTGTGTTCAACTAAGCGTTTTGCTTTTTCTATGACCATTTCAGCAAGCTGTACGTGACGAACAGCTGGTTCATCAAAAGTTGAGCTGACTACTTCCCCTTTGACAGATCTTGCCATATCAGTAACTTCTTCAGGCCTTTCATCAATTAACAAAACAATTAAGGTCACTTCTGGGTGATTAGTGGTGATGGAGTGAGCAATATTTTGCATTAAAACAGTTTTACCTGTTCTTGGGGGGGCTACTATTAGAGCTCTTTGTCCTTTACCCATAGGGCATACAAGATCAATAACTCTTGTGCTTAAGTCTTTGTTTTCGGAGTTCTCGACTTCAAGTTTTAGTAATTGATCAGGATACAGAGGGGTAAGATTATCAAATTTTACTCTGTGAGTTGCCCTTTCTGGCTTATCAAAATTTATTTCAATAACTTTTAACAAAGCAAAATATCTTTCTCCTGCTTTTGGAGCTCTAATTTGTCCTTGGACTGTATCTCCAGTGTTAAGTGCAAATCTTCTGATTTGACTAGGCGAAACATAAATATCATCAGGCCCAGCAGCATAATTAGCATCTGAAGATCTTAAGAATCCGAATCCATCTTGCAATACTTCTATTACGCCCACTCCAATAATAGCAACATTTTGCTCAGCAAGTTTCTTTAGTATTAAAAAGATCATGTCTTGTTTAAGCATCATCCCAGCATTTTCAATGCCGCTTTCTTCTGCAAATATACGTAATTCTTCAGGGTTCTTTTGTTTAAGATCCTGCAAATATACAACTCTTTGTGGTGTTTTTTCTACAGACTCCTCGGTTTTACTTATAGGAGTGTTTTTTACAGCAGGTTCAGTTTTCTTATGAGGAGATTTTTTTGCAGGAGCCTTAAGTGTCTCTGAGCTTTCTTCGATTTTTGTCATATTTTTTTTGATATTAGATTAATAGGATTAATTATAAAACATGGTGCTATTTTTAAATTTAAGCATTTTAGATTAAATTATAAATTAAGCAACAATGTCAGATTATCTTTTTTCAAGAAATAACTATAAAGCCATAGTCTTTCCTGGGAGGCCCAGGATTGTTTGTTTTATTAGTAGTTCTAAAACTATTCTAAGTTTGAAGTGTAGCATATTTATACTATCCTACAAGTGTTATTATTGTTATTTGTATAAAATAACTTCCCAAGAGCATAAATATATGTAATATATATAACTGTTAAAAGTTTTTTATAAATTAGGATAACACATAGGTTTATGGCTAAAGAAGAATTAATTGAATTTAATGGGGTGGTAGCAGAATTATTGCCTAACGCAATGTTTAGAGTGGTGTTAGATAATGGTCACGAAGTTATTGCTCACACCTCTGGTAAAATGCGTAAGAATAGAATTAGAATTTTGCTTGCTGATAAGGTAACGGTGGAAATGACTCCTTATGATTTAACTAAAGCAAGAATTAAACTACGTTTAAAATAGTTGAATGCAGAAACTTATTTTAGCATCGTCCTCTCCAAGAAGACTTGCATTGTTGCAAAGTATATCAGTCCATCCAGATAAAATAATATCTCCTAATATTGATGAGAGCATTTTAGCAAAAGAAAAGCCTGAAAAATTGGCTACAAGATTAGCTTTAGAGAAAGTAAATTCTATAAAAATAGACAATGGATTTGTTTTAGCTGCCGATACTATTGTGGCCACAAAAGCTAAAGTATTTGATAAGGCAAATACTAGAGAAGAAGTAGAAAGCTTTTTACAATTCTTTTCAGGAAGAAGAATAGCCATACATAGTGCTATTGCTGCTCTTCAAATAGAGAATGAAGAAGTTACTAAATTGGGCCAAAAATTATCAACTAGCATTGTAAAATTTAAGCGCTTTAGCCATGAAGAGATTGAGCATTATTTAGATAGTAATCATGGTATTGGTGTTGCAGGTGGGTTTGCCATTCAAGGTTTGGGAGAAACTTTAGTGAAATGGGTGTCTGGATCTTACTCAGGAATTGTTGGATTACCATTATACGAAACAGCGAACCTCTTAAAGGGAGTGGGTTATAATGCATATAATAAAACCAAGAGCTAAAATAAATCTTTTTTTTCAAATTATCGGTAAGCGTAATGATGGATATCATTTAATAGAAAGCCTAGTGGTGTTCGCTGATGATGTATATGATTTAATTGAGATTACTGAGTTTGAAGTTAACTCCACCTCTATTGAAGGAGGAGATTTTGCTTCTTTACTTATCAATGAAAAAAATAATTTAATTGATAATGTTCTAGAAAAATTCACTAGTAATGTTAAATATCATTGCAAGCTTACTAAAAATATTCCAATTGGAGCAGGGTTAGGTGGTGGCTCATCTGACGCAGCAATGGTTGCTAAATATATTTCTAAAGAAAATATATCAAAAGAATTATTAGAAATAGGAGCTGATTTGCCAATTTGCTATCATGATGCTCCAGCGTTTTGTGGTGGAATTGGTGAAGTTATTGAGCCAATTAAAAATTTTCCAAAAGCTCATTTAGTTTTAGTAAATCCAAATAAAACTTTGCTCACTAAAGATGTGTTTATAAATAATAGCAAAATAAATACTCCTTCAATTGGAAATAAGCCTGTAGATTTTAACGGTAATGTCGAAAAGCTTATAGAGTTTATATCCCCTCTTTCTAATGATTTAACAGAATCTGCTGTTATGTTAATGCCAGAAATTAAAGATATTTTAGAATTGCTTCAATCGCAAGATGGTTGCTTTGTTTCTAGAATGTCAGGATCTGGTCCAACCTGTTTTGCTGTTTTTAAAACAAAAAAATATGCCATAAAAGCAAAAGAAGATATAGAAGATATCCATCCACATTATTGGGTTAGGTATAGTAGCATCTAATTTCTCTAATATTTTTTCTTAATTTCCCTCTATTAAATAAATAATTTTATTATTGCTTAACATAGCCTGTAATCTTTCAGATTTAATGGTATTAGACGTTTGATTTTTTGTTTTCAATATTGTTTTATAAATTTTTTACTTATATCATTATATTAATAAGATGATTTTTTAATAATTGGAGATTTATATGAGAAGTAAATTTATTCCTAAATTTCCTGGTGGAGTAAGTTCTGTGATTATCTCAGCCTTTCACAATTGTTTTAAGAAAGAAGATAACACTAAAAAAATTGATTCTGAAGACAGAAAACTTACTCCAGAAGAAATGGAAGCTCAAAGGGAAGAGGAGAGGCTGCAAAATCAAAGAGAAGAAGAATTAAGAAGACAAGCAGATGAAAGAGAAGAAGAAGAAAAGAATGGTCTTGTAATGGTTCATCATATAAATATAACAGTCGATGAGGAGAGTGGTTATACAGGGCTAACATTTAGAGGAGATAATAATTCTCCTCTGCTAGAAGAAGTTTCTTGAGGTCATGAGATTATAATCTATAAAAATACTTCTCTATTTAATTTTAAAATAATTTGTACAACATAAAAAAACAATAGGTAAAAATTATGGGTAAGAAATCAAGAAATCCAGCTAAAAAGAAAGCTAAACAAGAAGAGTTAAAACAAAGGGAATTAGCAGTTAAGAGAGCTGAGATAGAAAAGAATGTTGCAGCAGCCAGGGCAAAACAGGCAGAAGAAGAGGCTAAGAAAGAAACTCAGCAAGAAGACAATGTTATGAATAATATTGCTTCATTGTTAGAAGCGTATTATAGAGAATTAGCGATAACTGAGCTTAATAGAATGGTGGATGAACATGGTGGGGTTCAAGAAGGGAATGAGAAGCCACGAGTAGAAGAAGGAGAAATAGATGAAGCAGCAGCTCTTCAAATTGGAGCAGATCTTGAGGGAGCAGGGGAAGAAGGTAATCAAGTTCTACAAACACTGATGGATTATCTTTCTGCTGGAAGAATTTTATCTTTTGGTGAAGGTGTAAACTTACCAAGTATTATAGATATAGTAGTACAGAGTGATGCTAATAGAGCAAGAGAACAAGGGTTTGCAAGAGATTTATTACAGAGAATATTGGAAGCCAGAGAACAACAAGAAGATGCAGATAATGTTACTGTTGAGGAAGGTTTAACTCTTACGCCAGAAACTGGAGCTATTATTGTACATCCTCTAGTGCAAGAGGATGCATTTAGATTAAGATTAGAAGAAATTGTAAATAATTTACCACAGATATTGGAGCAAATTAGAGTCCACCAAGGAGCAGAAGAAGATGTAGTATGGGTAGAAGAGGAAGCAATTGATAATACAGTTGATGAATATGATATAGTTGAAGGTAATAATGTATTAAACCCACAAGACGTGATAACTCAACTTAACAATCAAGCTTCTGGTGGTGGTATAATAGAAACGATTGGTTCATTGTTTGGATGGGGAGGAGGATCTTCTTAAACTCCCTTTATCTTAGTTCCCACTAGATTATCGGTGAAGATTTCTAGGATTAGAGAATGGGGGATTTTTCCATTGATAATATGGACTGTGTCTGTGTTTTGTTCAAAGGCCATTATCCCTGATCTAAGCTTTGCAGAAATAGAACTCTCTTTTTTATCTTCATTGATAATCTTATTTGCTTGTTCTAAATTAATTTCGGGGATGATTTCTCCTTTTAAGTTAGTTATACCAGGAATATCAGAAGTAAAAATTAGCTTACTGGCGCTAAGTATAGCAGAAACAGCTCCTGCAATATCATGAGCATCAATTTTATATGTTCTATTATCTTCTCCAATAGCTATTGGTGAAATCACCGGAATTAAATTACTATCTTCTAATATTAATAATATATCAGGATTCATCAAAGCCAATTCACCAAGAAAACCAAAATGAAGAACGTTATCACAGGCGTTATTATCATATTTAGCAATTTTAGAGCGCTTTGCCACCAAGAAATGACCATCTTTACCAGAAATACCTATTGCACTTCCACCAGCTAGATTGATTTTTGAAGCTATTTTTTTATTTACATGGCCAGAAAGAATCATTTCAGCAATTTCTACAGTGGCTTGATCAGTGCAAGCCAAATTAGCAGAAGCTCCTTTTAAAGAAAACTTTTCCATCATTGAGTTTACTATGTTAGTTCCATCATGAACTAAAACAACATTCACTCCAGCGTTTTTTAACATAACTACATCTTCACAGAATGCAGTCAGAAGATTATCGTTTTCTAGCAATTCTCCATCACATGTTATCACAAATGTGTCATTGGAGTATTCTTTGAGTTTTGTAAAAGCATCTTTTAAGATACTAATTGAATTAGTCATAATTTTAACCGATCAATAAGTTATACATGTAATTTCTTAAATTTTCTATACCATGTCCAGATTTACTACTAGAGAGTATAATATCTGGAAACATGGCCGCATGATTTAGAAGGCATTCTTTAGCAATTTCTATTATTTTTTCTACTTGTTCTTTATTGGTTTTATCTAATTTAGTTAGAACTATTTGATATGATATGGCAAATTTATCTAACTGCTTCATAAATTCTAAATCGTTATCTTTGAATCCATGTCTAGAATCAATCAATAAAAATAAACGCTTTAAGCTTCTTCTGTTTTTTAAGTATCCTAAGCTCATTCTTTCCCAAGCTTTGACCAAGTTTTTTGGTGCTTTAGCAAAGCCATATCCTGGCAAATCAGCTAACATTATAGACTTATCAGCTTTCTCTCCAAGTTGAAAGAAGTTCACTTGTTGGGTTCGTCCTGGAGTTACTGAAACTCTAGCCAAGCCTTTGCGTTTTACTAGTTTATTTAAAAGAGTTGATTTTCCTACGTTGGATCTGCCAATAAACGCAAATTCAGGAACTTTATCTGGAGGAAAGAGAGAATAATCTGTAACACCAATTACAAATTGACAAGGAGAGCTAAAGAAACGTTCGGCATCTTTCATTAGCTCTACGTTATAATTTAACTCTCCTCCGTCAAGATTAATGGCTTTCTTTTGCATTAACTGAAATACTTCCTTTTTTCAGTTTTAGCTTGTGGTTCAGCTTCTTTCTCTTTGCGAGGAGAAGATGAACGTCTATTTCCATTGCCAGATTTAGATTCTCTGTTAGGTTTATCTGAAGTGTTTTTAGGCTTTACTTCAACATCTTCAGCTAAATTTTCACCAGTTTCTTGGTTTACAACTTTCATAGACAATTTAACTTTGCCTCTTTGGTCATAGCCAATCACTTTAACCCATACCTGATTTCCTTCTGTTAAGGCGTCATTGATGTCAGCTGTTTTTTCATTAGCAATTTCACTAATATGTAAGAAGCCATCGCGTGCACCCACAAGATTAACAAAAGCACCAAATTCCATAATTTTAAC